>CAZBRI010000567.1:0-2169 GCA_964494055.1 uncultured Anaerolinea sp. | reverse complement strand
ATCTCAACGGCTCTGAACACTCTTTCCCTACACGACGCTCTTCCGATCTCCCCGGTTACGCCGGCCATGCAGGCAGCCCATTTACGGCTGCAGGATGTTTTTTTTGATACCGATGGCAGCCTGCTCTGGCTGGAAGCATTGAGCGGGAAAACCGCCCTGATGCTGAAAAAAGGAGCAGACGCCCCGCGAGATATATCCGGCGGGCTTAAACTAGATGCCGGTGTTGGTTACGGCGGCGGGGATTTTAACGCAAGGTTTGGCACGGCCATTTTCGCCAGCCAAAACCGGCTCTTCAGGGTCAACCTGGAATCCGGGCTTCCGCAAGCGGTTACACCTGAATTTGGCGGGAGCGCCTCCCCAAAAATTTCACCTGACGGAAAAGATGTGCTTTTCGTTCACACTTACGAAAAAGCCGACTGTATTGCACTTGCCCCGGTGGACGGAAGCGCCTGGCCCAAAAAAGTGGCATCGGGGGCTGATTTTTACATGCAGCCTGCCTGGCACCCGGATGGAAAACGAATTGCCTGGATTGAGTGGGATCACCCGCAAATGCCCTGGGACGGCACCCGGCTGATGACCGGCACCTTGACTGAGAACGGACTGGGCGATGTTCAGCTGGTATGCGGTTCTGAGGATACCCCCGTTTTCCAGCCTGAATTTTCTCCTGATGGCCGCAGCCTATCGTACCTGGTGAATGATGGCGAGTGGGACAGCCTGGTAATTGTTAACCTGGAGAACGGGCAAAAACGTTCGCTGGTGGAAAATGCGGTATTGATCGACCCTGCCTGGGTACAGGGGATGCGATTATATGGTTGGAGTGCTGATTCATCCAGGATCTTTTACCTGCGAAATCAGCGCGGAACACGCAGCCTGCACACACTGGACATTGCTTCAGGCGAAAGCCGTCAGATGGATATTACACCTTATACATGGGTCAGTCAAATCGCTGTCTCAACCTGTGACGATCAGCTGGCCTTGATCGTCTCGTCCCCAAAAATTCCAACCCGGCTGATCACACTTAATGGCCGCGGGCAAACCATTGAACGCCGTTCATCAAGCGAGTCAATCCCAGTTTCAGAACTGCCTGAACCGCGGGCTATTGAATGGCAGGCTGAAGACGGCAGCGTGGTGCACGGTCTGTTTTATCCTCCATGTTCAAATAAATTTGAGAGCGACGGATTACCGCCAGCCATCGTCAATATTCATGGCGGCCCAACATCTGCCCGTGTCAACAGCTACAATGGAGATGCTGTTTATTTTTGCACCCGTGGATATGCGTTCCTGGAAGTCAACTACCGCGGTTCAACGGGTTACGGCCGCAGTTACATGCTCAAACTGCGAAAACATTGGGGAAAGATTGACACTGAGGATGCTGCAGGCGGCGCGGCTGCCCTGGCCGCACTCGGGCTGGCAGATCCCAAAAGAATGATCATCATGGGCGGTTCCTCAGGCGGTTACACCGTGCTGAATGCCTTAATTCACTTCCCGGGTGTCTTCAAGGCCGGGGTAAATTTCTTTGGCGTATCCAATTTGTTTGACCTTGTGATCGGCACGCATAAGTTTGAAGAACATTACAACGATTCGCTGGTCGGGACCTTACCAGAGAGCGCTGAACTCTATAAAGCCTGGTCGCCGATATTTCACGCTGATCAAATAAAAGACCCGGTGGCAGTTTTCCAGGGTGCCGATGACAAAGTTGTCCCGCCGCAGCATTCCGAGCAGCTTGCTGCTGTTTTGAAAGCAAATCATGTGCCGCATATATACCGGTTGTACCCTGGCGAAGGGCATGGTTTCCGGTTGATCGAAAATATTATTGACCAATACAAAAACCTTGAAAGTTTCTTGCAGCAATATGTGATCTTTTAGCGGTCACCTTTCTACATCAGCTTTTGGTAACCTGAACTTTTCAGCAGTCACAATTGCCTGTTCATTTATATTTACAAATATCAATCGACCAAAAACTGTTCTTTTATGGGATAATGATTATTGAGTAATGACATAAAAATCTAAACTATTTTTTTCAAGAAAGGAGAATCCATTGCCCCAGGTAAACTACAAACACGAGAAACGTCAAAGAGAATTGGACAAGAAAAAAAAGAAAGACCAAAAGATTAAAAGCAAACTGGTTAAAAAACCTGCGACTACAACTGAAACACCGGCAGCACCCTC
>CAZBRI010000566.1:0-2171 GCA_964494055.1 uncultured Anaerolinea sp. | reverse complement strand
AGATAGCTTCAGGTGACTGGAGTTCAGACGTGTGCTCTTCCGATCTGGCTCAGGTCAAACGCCATGGTCAAAACGATCAGACCCCATGCAAAGAGAGCGATCCAGAGGCCGCCCTCTCCCAGGTTATTTTTCAGCAGGTTATAAAAAATACTTCCAATAAAACCGCCGTTCGTGACAGCCTGCAAGAAAGTTTGAAAAAATAAAAAGAGCAGGATTAAACCTGAAGAACGTTCAACTGATAGGGATGGAATCCTTTGTATCTTGCGCAGCGCAATCCAGCCGCCACCGATGATCAAAAAAACAGGCAAATAAAATATTCCATCCCCAAGCAGAAAATCAAAACCACCCAGCAGCCGATTGGTCAGCGGGCTGCTATCAGCGATGAGCAGCCCCAGGGCAAGCAGTAATCCGGAAACTGCAAGCAGAATACCCAGGATATCCAGTTTGCGTTCCGGCGAAAGATCTATCAGGGGGGGAAGGATTTCAGGCGTTCTGGAGGCGCTGCTCCTGCGGGTACTGACCGGTGCTGGTTTGGCAGCCTGTTTTCCAGCAGGCCTGGCTGGAGCAGGTTTTTTATCATCTTTTCGTATTGCAACCAGCCTGTTCTTACCACGGGAAGGTTCATTTTTTGCAGAAAGTGACTTGATCGGCATGGCTCAGGCTCGCAGTTTTTGATCAAATGAGGCTGTAATTTTGTAGAACATTTATTCATTATAGCATAAGCAGCAGTTGGTCAAACCCTGCAAGCGGTCCGGAAATCAGCAATAAATTTGCCAGGGAATATGGCAAATTCAAACACCGGGCAATGCCGGGCTGAAGAATAAGGTAAAATAATCCGACTCAACCGCTCCGATAAAGTCAGATTGAGAGCAGTCACCCGGAAGGAATTAACGTGTTCGAAATTTTATTTCTTGGTACATCCGCATCCGCCCCATCCGCCAGGCGCGGCCTTTCGGCTTCGATCGTGAAACACGACGAATACCGGTTCCTGATCGACTGCGGCGAAGGCACACAGCGGCAGATCCTGCAGTCGGGTATCGGCTTCAAACAGCTTGGCCGCATCCTGCTCACGCACGGACACCTGGATCACATCCTGGGACTGGGCGGTCTGATGTCCACGTTCCTGCGCTGGGAAACGATTGAAGAGCTGGAAATATTCGGCGGAAAGAGCGCGCTCGATCGTGTGCGCACGCTGATCAATGACGTAGTACTGCGCGGCAACACTCCGCCCATGAAGCTGCAATTCCGCGAGATCGGCCCCGGAGTACTGTTTGAAGCAGATGACTTTACTGTGACAGCCTTCCCTGTGACACACCGCGGACCGGACTGCCTGGGTTATCTTTTTGAAGAGAAAGCCCGTCGTCCATTTTTGCATGAGAGGGCTACCGAGCTGGGTGTGCCGTTCAATGCAAACCGCCGGCAGCTGGTGGAAGGGCAGAATATCACGCTTGAAAATGGCTTGGTGATCACCCCTGAGGACGTGCTGGGTCCGCTGCAGCGCGGAACAAAGCTGATGGTGGTGGGGGATACCGGCCGCACGGATGACCTGCTGGAGCATGCACTTGGTGCAGATGCGCTGGTGATCGAATCGACCTACCTGGAAGAGGAAGCCGCGATGGCAAAGCAGTTTTCACACATGACGGCCCGCGGAGCAGCTGAACTGGCACTTAAAGCAGGGGTAAAGCAATTGATCCTGACGCATATTTCCCGCCGCTACCGTGAGAAGGAAGTGCTGGCAGAAGCACAGGCCGTCTTCCCCAACGTTGTAGTCGCCCGCGACTTTGATACGTTCCCGGTGCGGAAAGATGTATGATGGATAACATAATCAGGCATGGGAAATAATTTAAGCGAAGAAGGGGAGGCCGGGAATAGATCTGCATCAGTTAAGAAAATTTAACCTGTGCGCTGAATGAACAAGATTAATTATTTTGTCATCGATTCCAGTCTCAGCCGCCAAGACTAACCAAAGACTGACAGCGGTAATCACTTTTTCAAGCATTTGCCTGGCAGCGCCTGGCTTTAAATTCCTGATCTCAGCGAATGAGATTAAATCATTGTTCATCATTATTAAAAGCATTGATCACGAATTACACGAATTACACGAATTGTACGAATTACATGAAAGATCGGAAGAGCGTCGTGTAGGGAAAGAGTGTTCAGAGCCGTGTAGA
>CAZBRI010000565.1:0-2175 GCA_964494055.1 uncultured Anaerolinea sp. | reverse complement strand
CGTCAACTTTAATCGGTCCTACTACTGCATCCGGGTCGGTTACTGCAAAATCAGTAATCTGTTTATTGACACTTTTCATCGATGCCCGGGCCTGGTGGCATTCAATACATAAATTGGAGTCACTCTTTTCACCGAAAGAGACAACCTTACCGGATGGTAATGTCACATCCTTAACTGCCAGCCGGCCAGGGAAAGCTGCGGAATCGTGACAGGTGAGACACATTAAACCATTACCTGCAGGTTGATTAACAGCATCCTTACCGGCGAGCATGTTTGGTAATCCATTTGCAGAGTGACATTTGGAGCACGCTGCATCGACTGAATAAGTCGGTATCTTATCAGCATTCAAGTCCCAATGTCTCCAGGCAGCCGCAGCACCATCAAAATGGCCGGCATCTTCTCTGTTGAGTTTTGTCAGGTCTGTTTTGGTCTTTAATTTTGCTGCACCATTTAAATCTTCAATGGAGTCGTACAATAATTCAATAATATATTTTCCGCCATGAGCGAAAGCACCGGGATCTTTAATAGAAACCTGGTAATTATATGTAGCTTTTAATAATCTGGCAGTAAATGCAGTGTATCTGACGGCTGCGCCATCTTTTAGTAATGCTTTCCCGTCTTTATCGGCAGCAAACCAGTATGGGTTGCTGGCTGCGTCATACATGATAGGAGAACCAGCTGCTTCATTGGCATAAGCCTGTATTGCAGCAAGCAGAATAGTTTGAAGGCCTTCTATCTCTTTCGCAATGCCTTCTTTGGCATCCCCATTGCCGTTGTAATCTTTGGCTGAGGATGGTTCCCGGACATTTCGCAGATCATCAACGGTTTTTACATCCTGGTGACATTCGGAACATTTTTCAACTTTGACCTTCAAGGAGTGTTGGTCATGGCATCCCAGGCATGTGTTGAAACCATCAACATGCTGTGTCTTGATGTCGTATGATTTTCCGTCGTACTCATATCCCATGTGTACTTCACCAGCGTAAAGTGTGCCGCCGGCTGCAAAATAATGGACATTGCTGAAACTGAATGGGGTAATAACGTCTTTTCCAGCAGCGTCCTTTGTGACGAGTGGTTTAACCTGTGCGTCAACATCTTTAATCGCGTAATCGGCAATTTTTTTGTCAACCGATTGCTTTGACTGCCTGCCCTGGTGACAGGTCATACAGATAGCCTCTGGGCCGAGGTTATCAATGGTTACACCGGAAGGAAAGGTTACGGATGTTAATTTTTTCGCTGTATCATTATGACAGGTGGCACATTCCAATGGCCCCGCAGGCGCTTTGATATTGGCTGCTATTTTGCCATTTGCGATATATTCCTGGTAACCAGCTGATGTATGGCAGCGGGCACATATAATCGGTACTTCAGCAGGCGTGGCAGTGTCCCAATCTGTGAAGGCTAGTGCTTTGGCATCAGCGTGACCGGATCCAGCGAAGATCGGTTTAATTGCTTCTTTTGGATCTACAGTTGGCACAGCTGTGGGTTGTGGTACTGCAGTGGCTGGTACAGCAGTCGGTTGTTCGATAGTGGGAACGACCGGTGCTTCAGTTGGGGTCGGTTGTGCGCAGGCTGTTACGACTGCAGCTAGAACCAGTATGACCCCCATCGAAATCATTATTCTCTTTAACATTTTTTTCTCCTGTGTCACATCTGAACGAATAAGGTTGCGGAAAAAAAGGTGTTGATCACATACATGGAGCGAAATTAAGTCGTGTGATCATAAAAATAAGGCAAAAACTTAATCAAAATTAATCATAGCTTAATCTGGATAAATAACTTGTGTATTAAATCACAAACAATGATTGATAAATGTCATGGAAATTGATAATTGACTAAACAAGGTATAAGCTATGTTAATAATAAAAAGGATACAGACAAGAGTCCATATCCTTTTGAAATAAAAATTTTTGATTGATTACTTTACAGTAACCAGTTGGTTGCTTGTTTAGGCAAATCGTTGATACTGGCTGTTTGGATGGTACATCGGGGCAGGCTTTCAATAAATAACCTGCCGTATTGTTTTGTCATGACTCTTCGGTCGAGAATTGCTACGATACCGCGGTCAGATGCAGATCGAATTAATCTTCCGAAGCCTTGTCTGAATTTCAAGATAGCTTCCGGTACCTGAGATCGGAAGAGCGTCGTGTAGGGAAAGAGTGTTCAGAGCCGTGT
>CAZBRI010000564.1:0-2177 GCA_964494055.1 uncultured Anaerolinea sp. | reverse complement strand
ATCTCCTGGAGCAGGGTACTGCCAACCGGTCATGGAAAAGTGAATGCTGCAGGGCTTGATTTTTATGACCGCCTTACGGACTCTTTATTGGCTGCCAATATTGAACCATTTTTAACACTTCATCACTGGGATCTTCCAACGACCCTGTTTGATAACGGCGGGTGGACGAACCGGGATAACCTGTATTACTTTGCCGATTACGCGGCCATCATGGCAAAGGCACTCGGTGACAGGATAAAGAGCTGGACAACATTTAATGAACCCGGAGTGATCGCGGTAAATGGTTATTTGGATGGAGAACATGCTCCAGGAATAAAGGATAATTGGCCGCTAGCCCGGCAGGTCATCCATAACCTGATGGTTGCTCATGGACTGGCAGTACAATCTATCAGGGGAGTGGATCCGGATCTAAAAGTTGGAATTGTGCTCAGTCAATGGGGAGTGGACCCGGCGAGCGATAAACCTGAAGATATTGCGGCTTCAGACCATGCCTGGTACAGCGGTGAAACAGCTTTTCTAAATCCGCTTTTTAAAGGCTTTTACCATCCAGAAATGGTGGAAGCTGCAGGCGGGGAGCTCCCTGAAATAAAAGCAGGTGATATGGCTTTGATCTCTCAAAAGCTGGATTTCCTGGGGATCAATTCTTATTCCCGTTCAGTCATCAGTGCTGAAGGTCATATTTCCCCGATTGCCGGTTCAGAATACACTGAAATGGGCTGGGAAGTGTGTGCTCCTGCCTTCAGGCGTCTGCTGAACCGGATAAACCGGGATTACAAACTTCCGCCCATTTACATAACTGAGAATGGCTCAGCTTTCAAGGATGTGATCAGCGATGATGGAAAGATCCATGATGAACGGCGGCTGGATTATTTACGGCAGCATTTCACCGCGGTCCGGCAGGCAATGCAGGATGGCGTGGATGTGAGAGGATATTTTGTGTGGTCATTAATGGATAACTTCGAATGGGCACATGGATTCTCCAAACGGTTCGGCATGATCCATGTTGATTACAAGACTCAGAAACGCACCATTAAAGACAGCGGTGAGTGGTACAGCCGTGTTATTTCCACCAATTCTGTTGATCAAAATCCGAGCTGATATTGATTCATTTTAGTGTTATTAACACCCTGGAGTATTTATGTCATTACCAACAAAAATCGTCGTAATCGGTGCAGGCAGTGCTAGTTTCGGTGAGAATACACTGGCCGCGTTGATGCGCTCCCCTGCCCTGGCAGGAAGTACGCTCGCACTTGTTGACCGCAACCCCCGCAGCCTGGATATTGTTTACCGGCTGGCACAACGTTTGATTAATGAGTGGCGCTCTTCAATTGGTGCTGGAAAACCGGGGCGGATCAATATCACTGCCCACACACATCACAAAGAAGCACTGGATGGAGCTGAATTTGTTGTCAGCGCCATTGAAGTTGGTCCGCGTGAAGAATTATGGAAGAGTGATTTCGAGATACCGTTAAAATACAATGTACGTCAGCCATACGGAGAAAACGGCGGCCCCGGCGGATTTGCGCATGCAGCAAGGAATGTCATGCCAGTACTTGAGATCGCCCGGGATATGGAACAAGCCTGCCCGGATGCCTGGTTTATTAATTTTACCAACCCGATGGTTCGCATCTGCGACCTGGTCAACAGGCACACGAAGATCAAAGCAGTCGGCTTGTGTCACCAGATCTATATCAGCTACAATTTTGTCGGCATGATCCTGGCCAGTGAATTAGGGATAGAGGTACCGCAGGGTATCACTGGAATGCAGGCAGATGTGAGCGAGCATGCTGCCCGTGAGCAGGTTCTGCACCAGGTGCTGCCAAAGATCGATATCCGTGCAGCGGGAACCAATCATTTTTCATGGATACTTTCCATCCGGAGAAGAGACACAGGCGAGGATCTTTACCCGTTATTCAAAGAACGCTGGAAGCAATATGATCCGAATTTTGAACCACTGACCAGAAGGGTTTTTGACGCCTTTGGAATTTTCCCGGTTCCCGGGGATACCCACCTGTGTGAATACCTGCCCTGGGTGAGTGATCCACAAACCAAACCGTGGGACAAGTACAATCTGCGTCTCTATGACTGGGAAATGGCAGCCAATATGCGGGATTTCGGCCTTAATCGGCTTAGATCGGAAGAGCACACGTCTGAACTCCAGTCACCTGAAGCTATCT
>CAZBRI010000563.1:0-2192 GCA_964494055.1 uncultured Anaerolinea sp. | reverse complement strand
GATAGCTTCAGGTGACTGGAGTTCAGACGTGTGCTCTTCCGATCTGCTGCTTTTCTCAAAATTGACATTGGCTGCAACAACCGGGAAGGTCAATTTTTTGATAAATAAGGCCAGGTTGCCGTCGCCCTCGTCGAACTCATGGTTGCCAAGGGTCATGGCATCATATTTCATCTTATTCATCAATTCTGCACTGTCAAGACCGTGATGCTGGGTATAAAACAGGGTCCCGATAAAGGTATCTCCAGCACTCAGAAGCACCGTATTGGGGGTCTTCGCTCGTACCTGGTTAATGACACTGGAAGCCAGTGCCTCGCCGCCATCCCCATCCGCATTGGGAGCGTGATGCGCATGCACATCATTTGTATGCAGGATGGTCAGTTTGAAGTTGGTTGGGGTGGGTTTGGGCAGGCTGGTTGCTGCTGCCGGCGTGGCTGAAGCTGTACCTGCAGCAGCCGCACCGTGCGCCGACGAACTTTGAACCGTCAAACCCGCTGCTGTGATCAGCACCAGTACAGCAGCCAAAATAAATATGAAACGCGGATATTTCTTGAACATCTTATTCTCCGTTTACCAAAAATGAAATGATTCTTCATCCATGCCGGGTTACATTACCCGCCAGGATATACAAGGCGGCAGAGATGAACAGCAATGCCCTGTTCCGGCTGCCAATAATTTTCTACAAGAATCATAACATCGAATAGCCAAAGTGATCAATTAATTCCACCGCGCTTTCATTATCCCCGCCTGTCAATGTTCTGGTTAAAAAATCCGAATTAACGATTTCAATGAATTAAAATAATGATCATCTCAAAAGTTTTGCGATTTCTTGCCCCGGAAAATGTTGAAAATTCTTCAAAAAGGGTAAAATATATATCAGAAAGGAAGCTGATCATGACCCTTTATACAGAAGTTGTCAGTAAAGTAAAACATATGTCGCAGGATGAGAAATTAGCACTTTTGAAAATGCTTGCAGATTCATTAAACCAGGAAAATCACCAGGAAAAGCGAAAACACACCCTCAAATCTTTGTACGGTGCATTACGTCCCGCCAACAGTGCAATACCAACTGATGAACAGTTAGAAGCAGGATATATCACTTACCTGGAAAGTAAATACAAATGATACGGGCATTGCTGGATACCAATATTATCCTTGATGCATTGTTCGCAAGAGAAGAATTTGGGATTCAAGCTGCAGCAATTTGGGAAGCTCATGAAAATGAATTATTTACCGGGTATTTGAGTTCTATTACACCCGTAAATGTATTTTATATCGCCCGTAAAGAGGTTAAATTAAAAAAAGCTTTTCAGATGGTTAGGGCTATTATGGAAACATTCGAAGTTTGCCCGCTTGATAAGGAAATCCTCAATTCTGGTTTAAAATTGGATTTTAATGATTTCGAAGATGCGGTCCAGATAGCAAGTGCACAGGCTGAAGGATTGGATTTTATTATTACGCGTAACTTAAAAGATTATCAAAATTCACCCATCCCAGCTTTATTACCTGAAGAGTTTTTACAGCAGCTAGCCAAATAAAAGTGCCGTTGTTGTTACGGTCTTGAAAAATAAATAATTAAAAAAATGGGATGAAATCTATCAAGGTTTTCCCCGCAAGTGGATTTTTTGCACATGCCTTTGTGCAAAAAATCCACAAAAAAATACATCAAGATTTCCTTGCAGATACCTGCACGCTGTAAACCGGCACCCCTTCAGCAGTCCCCGCACTGCTGCTCCTCCTCACACTCGCATCCTGGAACCCCGCCTGCTTCACCAGGTCCACGTACTCCTGTTCCGGCAGTGCGCCGGAGATGCACTCCGCCCAGCCCGCCGCCGAAACCCGCTCAGCAGGCAGGATTGCCCCGCCGAACACCATATCGTTCACTTCCAGCCGTCCGCCGGGTTTCAACGCCCGGAATGCCTCGTTGAAAACCTTCCCTTTATCTTCGGTCAGATTGATAACACAATTTGAGATGATCACATCCACACTGCTCTCAGGAACCGGCAGCTTTTCGGCATAGCCGTGTTTGAATTTCACATTGTCAAAGCCGCCTTTCTTTGCCGCCTTGCGGGCCCGCTGCAGCATGGCCGGCGTCATATCCACACCGATCACCTGCCCGCTCATTCCCACCCGGCGTGCGGCGATGAACGCGTCCAGCCCGCCGCCCGAACCGATATCCAGCACGGTCTCGCCTT
>CAZBRI010000562.1:0-2209 GCA_964494055.1 uncultured Anaerolinea sp. | reverse complement strand
CACGGCTCTGAACACTCTTTCCCTACACGACGCTCTTCCGATCTGTGGATAATGCCAGATGAAACAGCATTACTGCCAGAATTCTATAATCCTGAGCCGCCGCATGGATGGTGTTACGATTTTTCACAGGCGGAATTAGCCGGGCAGACTGAAGATTGGCAAAAAGTGACCGCAATTTACAACAAAGCAGTTAAAGCCGGAGAAAGACCTGATGATCCAATGGAAAATTTTGTATTCATCGAAGCCTTTGCACATACAGGTGAATGGCAGACTGCCCGAAAGATCAGCATGACAGCTTATAAGTTCTCAAAGGAATTCATGCGCCCTAATTTATGCGCATTGTGGCTCCGCATTGACCGGAATATTCCAGCCAATCCAGAAAAAAATAACATAGTAAATTCAGTAAAAAACGAATTGGGCTGCGGTTAGTATTATTCAGAAATTGTTTTTTATCAGCGGGATGTCAAAACCTCATTGTAAAAAAAATTTATCAATTAGCCATACAGCAAAAAAAATTCAATCTTAATACATTAAAGCTGATCACCCGCCTCATCTTCAGCGGGTGATCGAACTAAAAGGAAAAGGTTTTCTCTATTTTGTTGGCCGAAATTATAATGTATTAATAACAACTTACAAGAACCAAATTTATTTATATGATTAGCCTTTTTTTTTGAACACATTCAACATTCCGACATATTGTTTCATAATGTTATTAATTTTGGTTAGATCAAAAAACCGGTACATTAAGCATGCCTTCGGATATGACGCATATCACTATATAATAATTTGAGGCAGGCGTATACTTGATTTGATGTATTGTGACGATTTTCACAATTAAAAAGAGGCCAAATATGACTGAAGAAGATCCACGGATTCTTGAACTGCGTGCCATGCGGGCCAAAGCTCATCAAGGCGGCGGGGCCGATCGTAATAAAAAGCAGCATGACAGGGGTAAAGGAACAGCAAGAGAACGAATTGAATTATTACTTGACCCCGGTACTTTTAATGAATTAGAACCTTTTATCACCAGTCACCCGGATGACCTGACCCTCGTCACAGAAAAATTTCTGGGCGACGGGGTTGTCACCGGTTACGGATTGATCGACGGCCGCATTGTATATGTCTATGCCCAGGATTTCACGATTTTTGGCGGCACCCTGAGCGAAATGCAAAGCCACAAGATATGCCGGGTTATGGATCTCGCTCTCAGAAATGGAACACCCTGTATCGGCTTACTCGATTCAGGCGGTGCAAGAATTCAAGAAGGCGTGAAAGCACTTGGTGGTTACGCGGAAATCTTTCGCAGGAATGCACAATACTCAGGTGTCATTCCGCAAATATCGGTCATGCTAGGACCCTGTGCCGGCGGCGCTGCTTACTCTCCTGCTCTGCAGGACCTGATCATCATGGTTGAAAAGCAATCATTCATGTTTTTGACAGGTCCGGAAGTGATCAAAGCTGTAACCGGTGAGATCATTGATGCAGAAGCCCTCGGCGGTTCGGCGATTCACATGGCAGTCAGCGGTGTTGCACACCTCGCTGTGAAAAGCGAAGCCGAAGCACTTATGATGGTTCGGAAATTTCTTGCTTATCTTCCTTCAAACAATGTTGAGAACCCGCCTTTTTCAGCACCGACCGATGATCCTGCCAGAATGGATGAAAGCCTGAACCGGATTGTGCCGATTGATCCATCCGAACCCTATGTGATGCACCAGGTTATTGAAACGATCGTTGATAAAGGTTCTTTTCTTGAAATACAATCCGCCTGGGCACGTAATGCCATTGTAGGTCTCGCCCGCATTGGCGGTCACAGCGTGAGAATCGTAGCCCAGGAACCTGCAGTGATGGCAGGGGTGATCGATATTGATGCCAGCGATAAGATGACCCGTTTTGTAAGAATGTGCGACTGCTTTAATGTTCCGCTTGTGACCTTTGTTGACTCTCCCGGTTTCCTCCCTGGAATCGCACAGGAACACGGCGGCATCATCCGGCACGGGGCAAAACTTTTGTATGCCTATTCTGAAGCCACTGTGCCCAAAATATGTGTGATCACCCGCAAGGCTTATGGCGGTGCTTATGTTGTGATGTCCAGTAAATATCTTGGCACTGATGTCACTTATGCCTGGCCCAGCGCAGAGATTGCTGTGCTTGGGGCAGAAGGGGCTGTCAATATTCTATTCAAAAAACAAATAGAAACAGCTGAAAACCC
>CAZBRI010000561.1:0-2215 GCA_964494055.1 uncultured Anaerolinea sp. | reverse complement strand
CATTGGCATCTGTGCCGGCTACTTCGGCGGCTGGCTCGACAGCCTGCTGATGCGATTCACAGAAGCGATGTTCAATATCCCGCAGCTGTTCCTGCTGATCGTGCTGGCAAAATTTTTTGGTGCAAGCACCCCAACCTTTACATTATTTGGCAGGGAATTCAGCGGGAGCGTTGTGGTGATCGTAGGCGTGATCGGACTGACCTCCTGGATGTACCTGGCAAGGATCGTACGTGCCTCATTTTTATCGCTCAAAGAACAGGAATTTGTCACAGCCGCCCGGGCAACCGGTGCAACAGATCTCTCGATCATATTTGAACACATTATGCCATCCGTCATGGCCCCCATCATTGTTTCTGCAACACTGGAAGTCGCCAATGCCATTCTTTCAGAGGCCTATATCTCATTCCTGGGCATGGGCGTGCAGCCGCCGACCGCCACCTGGGGAAATATGCTGAATGAAGCTTATAACCATCTTGAAGGCGCACCGTGGATGTGGTTCTTCCCAGGAACCCTGATTCTGCTGATCGTGCTCGCCATCAATTTTGTGGGCGATGGTCTGCGAGATGCCATTGATCCGCGCTCAACCCGCGGCGGGAAAGCTTCGGAGTAAGCCATGGCCAATATCCTTCTTGAAGTCAATAATTTGCAGGTTCAATTCCAGAGTTACGAGGGGACGATCCATGCTGTAAATGGTGTCTCCTTTTACGTGAAGGAAGGCGAAACCCTCGGGATCGTTGGAGAAAGCGGGAGCGGCAAGAGTGTGACCATGCTTTCAGTTATGGGACTTGTACCGCAGCCTCCGGGCAAGATCACAGCGGGAGAGGTACTTTTTGAAGGTACCAATCTGCTTAAAGCGGACCATAACAGGCTGCAAAATTTGCGCGGGAAAGAGATCGCAATGATTTTCCAGGACCCGATGACCAGTCTCAACCCGGTATTGAGCATCGGCGAGCAGATCAGCGAAACATTGACTGCTCACAAGAAATATTCAGCCCAGGAAGCCCGGCAGGAAAGCCTCAGCCTGTTGGAAATGGTCGGCATCCCTGACCCTGCGGCTCGATTTAACCATTATCCGCACCAGTTTTCCGGAGGTATGCGGCAAAGGGTGATGATTGCCATGGCAATCTCCTGCAGCCCAAAACTTCTGATCGCAGATGAACCGACGACTGCGCTGGATGTAACCATTCAGTCGCAGATATTGGACCTGGTGCAAAACCTGCGGGAAAAGAAGAAAATGTCAGTGGTGTGGATCAGTCACGACCTTTCGATTATTGCCGAGCTGGCAGACAGGGTAATCGTGATGTACAGCGGATATATTATCGAGGAAGCCGATGTTTACAGCCTCTATCGAAATCCACTGCACCCGTATACCAATGCCCTGCTGAGGTCGATTCCACGGCTGGATGCTGAGGACGGAGAAAGGCTGGCTGCCATCAGCGGTTCACCGCCTGATTCAATCGATCCGATCAGCGGATGTCCCTTTGCAGCACGCTGCGAATTTACACAGGATGTCTGCACCCGGGAAAACCCAAAACTGGTGGAAGTAACCCCCGGGCATAAAGCTGCCTGCCGGGTGGATATTATGACAGGGAAATTGCTATGAGTGATACAGCCCAAAACCTGGTCAGTGTGCAGGGATTAAAGAAATATTTCCCATCCGAACAGGGTTTCCTTTTTCAAAAGGCAAACAGCAGCGTAAAAGCGGTGGATGGGGTCAGTTTTGACATTCAGCGCGGTGAAACACTCGGGCTGGTTGGAGAATCAGGGTGCGGGAAGACAACGGTTGGCAGAACCATATTACAGCTTTACAGGCCGACGGCTGGTTTTGTCATTTACAACGGGCAGGATCTCTCGAAGCTTAACGGGAATGATCTTCGCCGGTTGAGGAAGCATATACAGATCATCTTCCAGGACCCGTTCGCATCACTCAACCCGCGCTGGACGATCGCACGCATCGTGGGTGAACCGCTGCGTGTACATCACCTGCTGAAGGCTGCCGGGCAGGAAAAACGCATCAACGAACTGCTTGAACTGGTGCACCTGGATTCAAATTTCAGCAACCGCTACCCGCACGAATTCTCCGGCGGACAGCGGCAGCGGATCGGAATTGCCCGGGCACTGGCATCCAACCCTGATTTTATCGTGTGCGATGATCCTATCTCCGCCCTGGATGTTTCGATACAGATCGGAAGAGCACAAGTCTGAACTCAAGTCA
>CAZBRI010000560.1:0-2215 GCA_964494055.1 uncultured Anaerolinea sp. | reverse complement strand
TCGGTCTTGAAGGCACGCAAGGTATTCACAGAACAATTGTACTATTATTCTCGCTTCTCGGGAGAACACGCTCAGATTTGCACAGATTTCTTATTACAGAATGGAACCCCAACTCTGCTTATCTCCTGCTGCGCGGAATTAAAACGCTCAGCCTTCGCGTAAAACAGCAGAACAATTCTGCTCTAAGAATTGCTGAATTTCTTTCCGTACAGCCTGAAATTGAAAAAGTGTTTTATCCGGGGCTGAAAACTCATCCCGGGCACGCGATCCCGATGAAGCAGATGAAAGGCTGCGGGGGTGTATTATCTTTCACTGTGAAAGGCGGCAGAGATGAAACATTCAGAATTATCGATGCTCTGAAAATTCCTTATATATCACCTTAACTTGGCGGAACAGAAAGCCTGGTACTGCACGTGGCAGCCATGGCATATTCAGACCTGAAGCCCGAAGAGTGCGCCAAAGAAGGTATTCCTCAAAACCTGGTCAGATTTGCAGTCGGGATTGAAGACCCTGAAGACCTGATCACCAATCTTGCCAAGCCCTGAAATAAATCAACGCTGAATAAATTACCGGGATATTTTTCAAACCGGAGCAAGCAGCCAGGAATAAAAAAACATCCCGAAAGGGATGTTTTGATTTAGTGTTACATCACATCTGCAATGGTTGTCTCTTCCAGCTTCTGAGAGACATAGTCACGTATGTCTCTGAAAACATCTGTCAGTTTCTTCTCTTTTTCGATTGGTGTCGATTCATAAAAATTTTCGCTGACAGATTCAGTTGGCGCAAGTGCACCGTCAAAAAGCCGGATTACTTCAGCCAGGCTGATCTGGCTTGGGGACTTTCCCAATGTATAACCGCCATGCTGCCCTTTGCTGCTTCGAAGAAAATGCGCCCTTTTTAAAGCCAGCATTAATTGCTCTAAAAATTTAGGCGGAATCCCCTGCGCCCTGGCAATCGTATCAATGGAAATAAATTCATCCTTTGGATGCCGGGCCAAATAAACCAGTGCTAATAATGCGTATTCACTGCGTGTGGTTAATTTCATTTTTTCTTGACCATTTTCTTTTCTCGTTTTGAGTATAGTATAAATAAATAAGTTGTCAAGTTGTATCTGAACAAATAGTCATTTTTTATTGTAATTTCCCCATCTCGCGTTATAATCGGCGCATGAAACTTTCCGTTCTTATCCCTGTTTATAATGAAAAAAATACCATCCGTGAGATCATTGAACGAGTCTTGGCAACTGGGCTTGTGACAGAGATCGTCATAGTTGACGACGGCTCAACAGACGGCACCCGTGCGATACTGGCTGAGTATGATGGTAAAAACGGCATTCGTGTCATACTTCATGAAAAAAATGCCGGCAAAGGAGCAGCCCTTCGGACCGCGATTCAATCTGCCGTAGGAGATGTACTATTAATTCAAGATGCCGATCTTGAATATGACCCGCGGGAATACCCGAACCTGCTGAAACCGATCGAAGAAAACCTGGCAGATGTTGTTTATGGCAGCCGGTTCCTTGGTGGTTCACACCGTGCAACTTTATTCTGGAATATGGTCGCAAATAAATTATTAACTTTTATGACCAACATTCTATATAACAACATTCTGACAGACATGGAAACAGGTTATAAAGTGTTTCGCAGGGAAGTGATCGCTGACATGAAGCTGCGTGCCAACCGTTTTGATTTTGAGCCGGAATTTACTGCAAAGATCCTTAAAAAACATGTTCGTGTTTATGATGTACCGATAACCTTCAATCCGAGAGAATATAGCGAAGGAAAGAAGATCGGGATATGGGATGCTTTCGAAGCAGTGTGGGCATTATTAAAATATCGTTTTTTTGATTAATTTTCCCGGAAATTACAACAAAGCAAACAAAAAACCAGCCCTGCTGGTTTTTTTATTTGCTGATGAAAGATTTTATAACCTTCTATCAACCCGCGTCCGGGTCACCATTTTTTTTCAGGTCTTTTAGGTTCAACTGCAAAGTCGTTCTTCCATTGAATTCATTGGTTTCAAATGTATACATAATATCGACTTTTGCAGGTAACTCTTTTGCCAAATGCCCCAGGCGAAAACCAATGGCATCAAAATTTAATTTACCATCGGTCAAAACGGCTTTTAAATGCTTTGCATCCGCGCCTACAGTCCTTGAACTTTTAACCTGTAAATTCCTGCTGACAAAAACAGCATCATTGTTTCCATAACCGGT
>CAZBRI010000559.1:0-2226 GCA_964494055.1 uncultured Anaerolinea sp. | reverse complement strand
TAGCTTCAGGTGACTGGAGTTCAGACGTGTGCTCTTCCGATCTATCGCACTCCGGTCCTGGATCAATTGGATCAATGTCCTCGTCTGCCCGATGTTCTTGAAATAAGCTGAAACCATCGGGTCCAGGGTTTGTTCAACCAGCCGCTTGATATCGCCGAAGCGTTGTATCACCAGCGGCGCTTTCTGATAATCAATGTGCACCACCACTGAAAGCGGCAGGTTCGGTTCGAAGGCATCCTTCGTGATCAAGGATACTTCGGTCAGGTTCTCGTCAAAGTGATGCGCACCAACCTCGTTTTTGATCCATTTCAGAATGATATTCGTTGTCGGGACGGTGGTCGCCTTGCCGGCGTAAGTATTGAATGCATACTTACCGGGCAGGAGCGGCTCGTTCCACACACCTCGGTTTCCCTTTGAGACCAGCTCGCCGTGCCTGTATTCCAGGCCTGAAAGATCCTCGCCGGTGTCGCCAGTGTATGAAACCACCACACCTACATTACCCACTTCGATGATCGTTTTCTGTATCATCTCGACCGTGGCAAACAAACGGTTGACGTAATAGGTGCCTTCCACCAGCACCTGCAGCTGACGTCCGCGGTGACCGCCGGCAGCCAGGAAATGATCCGCATCCTGGAACTTGTTATGGTAAGTATCCGCCTGTGCCGGGTCATCACCCACCACTTTGGCGATGATCTCACCCTGCCCCAGCGAAGGTCCGTCATGCACGGTCACAATCCCGATCATGTCATCAGTATCCTTGATGACCACCGGCCGGAAGCCGTGCCGTTCCTTGATCACCTCTGCCATGCGCAGCACCACATCATTTTCTTCACGGCTCATCGGCAGCGAGAAAACCCGCTCTTCAGTGATCACAATGAATTGGACCAGGTTGAAAGCATAAGTACCTTCACGCAGGATGCGCCGCTGCGGACCGCGCTGTCCGCCATCCTTCAAAAAAGCCTCTACATTTTGAAAATCCTGAACAGCAGCATTGGATGCCAGTACCTGTGATGGTTCGAGCTGCCGGCCGTCACGGGCAAAAATGTACCCGATCTTGCCCTGTGAGATCGTCACCAGCGGCATGGTATGCACAACGTACTGTATCGGCATCAGGTAATGCAGACCGCCGCGCAAAACCTGCGGTTGATACCCTGCTTCACCGTTTAATGCGATCAATCCGGATTTAACTGAGCCCTTCCCAAAGCTCCAGCGTCGTTCAACAACACCGATCCGGTTATTTGGAATAAAACGGATACCCGACAAAATGAGTATTATCAAAAGGACAATGAACACCGTTAAACATAAAATAAATATTTCCATACGAACTCCTTTTCACCAGGGAGATAAGCTGAATTTTCAGGGTGGGTGAAAAACACGCTGCCTTTTTATATACGATAAAAGTGCCTGCGGGTTGTAGTAACCCTGCAGGCACCTGCTTATGCTAATCTTCTGCCAGTACGATCACCCTGTCACCGGCACTGAATACGACCTCCTTCGATTTTACCGGGTTGGTGTACACACCGTAGGCCTTGCCTGCCTCATGCTGCTCAGAAAGAATCCTGTAACCTATAGCCGTTTCACCCTTTTGCCGGGCTGATTCAACAACTGTATAAAAGCTCACCGGCTGTCCGGAAAGCACATAATCGGTGACAGGTTTCAAATAAATCTCCGACCCGTCTGCATCGAAAAGATCTGCAAAAACATCGAACAGTGCACCGTTTTCTGATAACTGTGACATCAGCAGGCTGATCAGGTGATCACTGACAATAAAATCATCCACCCGGGCTACCTCTGCCAGTTCCCTGTTCCGCAGATCCAGCATCTCGCTCACAACCGAGAAAGGCGTTTCATCTTTTTCAGCAATATCGCGCAGGTGCAGAAGGGTGATCAGCGTCCGGGCATCTGCTGCCTGCATTTCCAGCTGAGTGTCGGCCAGGACGATCACATGATCAAACTCAGCCACGTTCAATTGATCAAGTAAAGCCCTGTCAGTCGTATCCCCGCCGTGGAAAATGACTTTCTGATTTTTGTAAGGACCGGCTTCCTTCACCTCTTCTTTGTATTTATTATCAGCAAATATGGTGATGCCAGATCCTTTCGGCAGGTACTGGTCAAGTTCACGAATGATCATGTCAGCTGTTTCATTCCAACCGATCAATAATCCCTTCTCAACTTTTTGAGCTCTGCTCTGACCTGCCTGTACAATAAGCCGGTTTTGAACCGGTA
>CAZBRI010000558.1:0-2227 GCA_964494055.1 uncultured Anaerolinea sp. | reverse complement strand
CTGCTGATGCACTGATCCGCCTGGCGGATAGGTATATGTACATCGCAAAAAATTTCGGCCGGAATCAGACAAAAATTGCCAAAGAATAGAGACTGTCTCCAAAAGGTGTGAATCAGCTATCTCATAAGCCCTAAAATCTTCTAATCTAACATTTATCAATTCTTCAGGTTGTACTTATCAGCCGGCATTATTATAGTAATTACATTCTCCTATTCGCAAGCCGCTTAAGGTCCTGGGCCGGACCAAGAGCGGTTTGGGTTTTAAATTGGGGCTGCTGAAAATATATTACAGGGATAAAGGTGATGAATGGGATAGTCCCGGTAATTGCACGGGATGGTTCCGGTCTTTGCATGGGATGTTTTTTTTAATATCTTACAAATGATTTTATTCGCACTGTTATTAGAAGTCGGAAAGAACAAGAAATCTACTAATTTACAATCAAAAGCGAAAAATTATTTTTTCTCTATATAAAGCACCCCGGCTATGTCTTTAAAATGAGCATCCTGTGTCCATAATACCGCTTCATGTTCACGGGCAGCTGCCAGAATGATACTATCCGCCATTGGTAATTTTAGTTCACATGACAGTTCGGCTGCCAGCAATGCCAGGTTTTCATCCAAATCAACCACTTCCCCGGCTTTCATCAGTGCAATTGCTTCCAGTGCATCATTTCGATTTCTTTCAATCAATATTCGTTTAAAAACTTCGAACAAACTGATACTCGGAATGATCAATTTATCAACATCCTCGATTGCGGCAGCAAAAAAGCCTGCGTTTTCGCGGTCATTAAAATATTCCAGCCAACCGGATGAATCGACCACATTCATACCCGGTCCTCCTCATCCCTTTCAATCTCACTGCTCATACCTTTCAAAAACCCGCGCGCTGCTTTAATATCTCTCACTGGCACCACTTCAAGCCGGCTGCCAATAATAATAAAACGAACTTTCTGACCCGGCTTAACATTCCATTTTTCTCGTATTTCGCGGGGTATCACCATTTGGTATTTTGATGAAATCGTTACGGTATCCATATCTTACTTCTCCTGATCGAACAACGTAAAGCAAGATAATTATACACCCAATAATTTCCTGAATTTTGTACCAGATTAGATGATAGGTTCGCTGCGGATAATCGGGTGTGAACTAGAATTCAACACTGAATTTTCTGGAATATTCGTTGTGTCTTGAATGGATTTATTCGATGGGGTACATTCCAAAAATCATATAAATTGCTACTCTCTGCCGGGTAAAAGACCAAACAGTTTCCAGCCGCAGCATTCGTTGAAAGGTGAGGAGGAATAATCAATATACATTTTTGAAAGTTATTTTTTTTCACTTCAAAAGTAGTATGATTAAAGCAACAGTTATATTATTCAGGTTTAAGCCTGAGATCAACCTGGCGATGAATCATCTTTAGCCATGCGGCTGGTCTTAGCTGCTTTTATTGATCGTTCTTCATTATTGTTAATTTTTTTTCGTTATTATTCCGGGAGCTCTTTAACATGAAAACAATACCTCATTCACGGGTCATTAAGGGCGGTTTTGGCTTATTCTTAATGGTGATTGTAATAATCTTGCGCTTCAGCAGCAGCGGGGTACCAGTTGTCCACGCACAATCAATCCCCACCCCCGAAACAGGTCCGTATTTTGACCTGGAAACTCAATCCCTTCCGGACGGCAGCACAATTGAGGCCTTGAGCATTCACGGGCCATCCACCCCGCCCGAAGGATTTGAGCTGCAGCGGCAATCCGTCAACTTGGCAGAAGGAATTCACACTGCCAGCCTGAACAGTTTGCAGGTGCCTGCTTACCGCTGGGTGTATGGCTGTTCATCCGTATCGGGAGCAATGATCGCTGCATATTACGATCGAAATGGTTTCCCGGACATTTACACCGGGCCGACAGCCGGCGGTGTTATGCCGTTAGCAGAAGACGGTTCCTGGGGCACATGGAGGGATAGTATCAACAGCCAATATCCAAACAACCCGCTGATCGCTTCACACAACGGGCTGGACGGAAGAACCAGCAAAGGTTCACTGGATGATTACTGGGTCTCATATCTCAGCGAAGCAGCTGATCCATTCACCGGAAAGTGGTCGCAGCATGCCTGGGGTGATGCCATCGGCGATTATATGTGGACCAGTCAATCCGCTGCCGGTAACGTGGATGGATCATCAAGCTTTTGGGGTTATAACTCAATTCCGGATAAACTTACCTGTGAAACG
>CAZBRI010000557.1:0-2231 GCA_964494055.1 uncultured Anaerolinea sp. | reverse complement strand
GACAGCCCTTGCAGCAGAATTTGGAGCATCCAGGTTACTGCAAACGATATACGGCTCAAGTAATCTTGTTTGGGCGAGCATTATCGGATTAATTATGATCTATTTTGCTGCCGGCTACAGCCTCGGCGGCAGGCTTGCGGACAAATATGCCGCCCCATTAACGTTATATATCATTTTAGCCTGGGGTTCTTTTTCACTCGGGATTGTGCCTTTTATTTCCGGACCGGTACTCAGAGCGGCTGCATCTGCTTTTGATGTATTAAACCTGGGAATTGTAATTGGTTCATTTGCCGGCACCCTGGTGTTATTCAGCATTCCGATTACATTAATGGCCATGACATCGCCGTTTGCTGTTCGGCTGCTAATCAATGATGCTGATAGCGCTGGCGAAATATCCGGAAAAGTGTCCTCAATTTCAACAGCCGGCTCTGTTTTAGGTGCATTTCTTCCCACCATTTTTTTGTTTTCGCTGATAGGAACTACACTTACATTTCTCCTGTTTTCGATGATTTTATTAACAGTTTCCCTGGCCGGTATCTGGCTGACAGCCGGCTGGAGGAAATTACTGCCCTTCCTGATAATGCCTGTTTTATTGGTCAGCCTGGCACTGATCAATAATTACCGAATAAAGTCCACTGCCGGGCAAGTGTATGAGACTGAATCAGCCTATAACTATATTGAAGTTCTAAAAGATGGCGATAACATGCTGCTGCGGTTGAATGAAGGGCAGGGGGTGCATTCTCAATATAATCCAAATCAATTATTTTACGGCGGTCCATGGGAAGAATTTCTTGCTGGCCCATTGTTTTCACCGCATTTCATGGATGCAAATGTGAATAGAATTGCAATTGTCGGACTGGCCGCTGGCACAACTGCGAGGCAGGCAACTGTGATTTACGGGAATATTCCGATTGATGGTTACGAGATCGATCCGGCAATTGTGGATGTCGGGAAAAAATATTTCGGTATGACCATGCCCAATTTAAATATTTTCATCGAAGACGGACGATGGGGACTGGAACACAGTCAGTATAAATATGATCTTATAGTCGTAGATGCATATCGTCCGCCTTATATTCCCCCGCATTTGACTACCATTGAGTTTTTTCGGATTTGTGCTGATCACCTGACTGAAAGAGGGGTACTGGCGGTTAATATCGGCCGTGCTCCAAGTGACCGGAGATTGATCAATGATATTGGGGCAACCATTCGAACTGTATTGCCATCAATTCACGTGATGGATATACCGAATACCTTTAATTCTATCCTATATGCTACAAAAGAAAATACAACCCTTGATAATATGATCAGCAACTGGAGTAATTTATTGATTGATCCCAAGGTATCACCTTTACTCATTACAGCCGGTAAAATAGCCATTGAAAATTTTCAGCCTGAACCAGCCGGCGGAGAAATTTACACCGACGACAGGTCGCCTGTTGAATGGGTCACCAACAGTTTGGTGATCAACTTTATACTGGGCGGCGGGGTCGAAACGATCCAATAAAAAGATCCTGAGGTTCTCAGGATTTTTCGGCAATTTCTGGTATAGGGAGTGCCTGAACCAGACCCCTGAGACGGAATTTCTCAATATAATCACGTGTTTCCCAGTAATCCAAGTCCAGTTCATTTGCAATATCGAAGACAGATTGGCGACCTTCAAAACGCATCATCATTTTTTCAATTGCCCTGTTTAATTTCCAATTTGTCTGCCAATCAACAAATAAGCCATGGCCGGATAGGAATACGGGTCCGCGGAAATTCCGTTTTGGCAGATAATCACTGGTAAAAATGCGTATCATTTCTTCAATGACATCAGCTGCCTCCCGGAGTTTATCTTCATGCATGATTTCGATATTGTCATCGGTTGTGTGATATTCCGGGTATGGGTAGCGGGTAACTGAGATGCAGGGTATGTTGAGACCTGGACCATTCAGTACCCTTTCGTCGTTTGCGATCACGTCTGCAAATGATCCTTCCCTATATTCCATCCCTTGCTTTTTTAGTACGTGCTGCCCGATAAGATCCAGCCGGCTGTCATGCTGCCGGGTGTGCTGAAGTGCGATGGTATTGTCATTACCGGTCATTTCGATGAAGATCCCGCCTTTAATACCCGGGATTTTGTCTTCATTATTGGCCAGCCAGGCAATGGTACCGATAGTTTCAGGACCAAACCAGAATCGGACAGATCGGAAGAGCGTCGTGTAGGGAAAGAGTGTTCAGAGCCGTGT
>CAZBRI010000556.1:0-2251 GCA_964494055.1 uncultured Anaerolinea sp. | reverse complement strand
ACACGGCTCTGAACACTCTTTCCCTACACGACGCTCTTCCGATCTATAACCTTCCACCGCGCCTGTCAAATACAGATCAGCCCAGAAAAGGGTGTGATGAGAAATCGCCCAGAAGGAAGGAAAATCAGAAGGTAATTCCTGATCGCTCCAAATGCATTCAGTCCAAAATTCTTGAGGACAATTTGTGATGGCTGATTTCAGAGCATCCAGCGAGGCCAGGAACTGCCGGCATATGCTTTCCTTCAAGAGTGCTGAGAATTGTTCATTTTCCATTTTTAAAGTGTGATTACTTTTTCAGCTCTCGCTTGTGCTTCAATTATATCGGGCATTCCGCCGGCAATTCCAACCTTTACACTGTCCATCAAATGGTAATAATTCAAACAGGTAGTACAAACAATGAGTGATACACCACTTTTTTCGAATTGTTCAAGCCTGCCTAAAAGAGGCGAGCTGTCTATGACAAGCTTGACACCGTCGGTATAAAAGCAAATTGCTGCCGGCAGGGAATTATTTTCCAGGAGTAAACGGAGATATGTGTCCAATAATAATAATTGCAAGGCAGGTTCTCCTGAACCCATCCCTTCACGGGTGATCAAAATAGTCGTCTCTGAAAAATTGTTTTTTTCACTCATGTTGTCTCCACATTAGTAGTTTTTTCGGGCCCAAAATGCTTTCCGCTAAACTGCCATTTTATGCACACAGCCATTCCAAATTTCCTGGGGGCAAGAGATTGCACAGTATTTATTTTGTTCTGACTGCCGCTGTTGTGGATGGTTCTGTTTTAGACTTAGCAATCAACCAGTTGAGCAGAAATTCTGTAGACAGTGCATTTGCATAAACGCGGGAGCGTCCGTCGGCGCAATTTCTGGCGCTTAATTATGCCGATAACGACCCAACAGGCGATCAAGGTCTCAGATCAAACCAAGCATTCGATTGCCATCCCAAATCGGCGACCGTGAATCCTTGGGGGCAGGGATACTCATAAAAGCACGATTTTCTCATATCAGATGAAGGATAGAAGGGTGAGTTTGAGAGCATATTTCTAACCACCTCAGAAAGAAATGCCTTATGTCTATTTTTCCCCAATAGATCCTTTTTGTTGCCATTACATAAATACTGGTTCACTTGCGAATATGGATTAATCTCTCAAATCTATAGGAACATCTCGTTCCTGAATAAACATCCTAATCTTCATTTTGTCTCCCATGGAACTCTGCGCTCCTTTTCTTTGAGCAGCAAGAGCCCCACAAGCACATCCAATTGTTATAGCTTCGTCTATTCGACCTTTATTTGCCAGTATGTATGCCAACCCCCCGTTGAAAGCATCCCCTGCTGCTGTGGTGTCAACTGCGTCAACCGAAAAAGCTGGGAATAAAAATTGGGTTTCCCCGTTGTTAAAATATGCACCTTTTTCGCCAAGGGTTATTAATACGTTATTTACACCCTTATTCAAAAACCAGGTTGAAGTTCTGGCCAACCACGTGTCAAGTTCCATATCCGCTTGATAAATTCCGGCGTAGGCTTCCGCCTCGATTTCATTTGGCGTTAAATAATCCACAAAGTGATAAACATCATCTGGAAGATGAACCGCTGGAGCGGGATTTAATATTGTGACAACCCCGTGCTTCCTTGCCATTCTCAGGCCATATTCGACTATTTCAATATCGAGTTCGTTTTGGGTAAGAAATACATCCGCATGCTGGATGGTTTCTTCCGCATCATCGATATCCTGTTTTCGGATGCACCTGTTGGCCCCCGGAAAATACAAAATTGTATTGTCTCCTTTGCCATCCACAGTGATCATGGTTGTGCCTGACGGAACGCCGTCGCTGGTGCTTACATGATCGGAACGGATCCCATTTGTTTTTAAATTGTTTAATAGAATGGCTCCAAATGGATCGCTTCCCAGGCTTCCGATTAATGATACATCTGCTCCCAGCAAGGCGAGCTGAACCGCCTGGTTGGCTCCTTTTCCGCCTGAAAAGGTTTTAAAGCTTTCCCCTTCCAGGGTTTCTCCCCGTTGGGGAAAATGCTGGCTGTATCCTACGCAGTCGAAATTCATGCTTCCCAGTACAACAGCTTTTACTTTCTTCATCATCTCACACTATTCCGTTTGATAAAGACGCTATTTTGGATTGAAAGAAACTCATTGGGCGGTAGCCGCCAGTCTCTGCATAAAAAGAACGCGGTGTCATCCATCCCCAAATATGGATTTGGCTATGTCGCTGAGCCGCTTTGCCATATCACTGAT
>CAZBRI010000555.1:0-2253 GCA_964494055.1 uncultured Anaerolinea sp. | reverse complement strand
ATGTGCCGGTTGTGCGTGGTGGAAGTTGATGGGATGCGGAACCTGCAGACCGCCTGTTCACTCTACCCGACAGATGGGATGAAGGTTCTGACAAATTCCCCGAAGGTCATTGAATCGCGTGAGATGGTGGTTAACCTGCTGCTATCCAATGGCAATCATGACTGCCTTTCCTGTGAAGTCAACGGTGACTGCGAGCTGCAGGATGCCGCCTATCACCTGGGAATCGAAACCCCGGCATACCTTGTTCGAGAGAAGGAACCAAAAGACACTTCCGCACCTTTTGTCATGTTCGATCCCAACAAGTGTATTCAATGTGGCCGCTGTGTCAGGGGCTGTAATGATCAGGTTGGGAATGAAGTGTTGGACTTTGGATACAGGGGTGATAAAACCCGTGTCATCTGCGATGCGGATGAACCGATGGGGTCTTCATCCTGTGTGCAGTGCGGCGAATGCGTTCAGCTCTGTCCGGTAGGGGCATTTATTGATAAAAAAGGCATGGGAACTGCCCGCCGCTGGGAAACCCGCAAGGTCAGAACGACCTGCCCTTACTGCGGTGTGGGCTGTCAGCTTGAATTGCATGTCAAGGGAGAGCAGATCATCCGCGTCACCGGTGTGGAAGGTGCTCAGCCAAACAATGGCAAGTTGTGTGTCAAGGGCCGTTATGGTTATGATTTTATTTATTCAAAAGATCGGTTGACTGTACCTCTCATTCGTGAAGAAGATGGTTTCCGCGAAGCAAGCTGGGATGAAGCCCTCGACCTGATCGCCCATAAATTCCAGCAAATTATCGATGAATCCGGCCCGGATGCGCTGGCAGGTGTCAGTTCATCAAGGACGATTAATGAAGATTCGTATTATATGCAAAGGCTGTACAGGGAGGTGATAGGGACAAATAATATTGACAATTGCGCCCGTGTCTGACACGCTCCCTCTGTTGCCGGTCTGGCAACCACCTTTGGTTCAGGCGCAATGACAAATTCCTTTGGCGAATTTGAAAAAACAAAATTATTTTTCCTGACAGGTACCAATATGACGGAAGCCCACCCGGTGGCTTCATACCTTGTCAAGCGGGCTGTTAAAAATGGTGCAAAACTGATCGTTGCAGATCCAAGGAAACATGCCCTTGCAAAAAAGGCAGACATCTTTGCCCAGATAAAAGTGGGCTCGGATGTGGCGTTTTTGAACGGGATCATGAATGTACTGATCACCGAGGACCTGTACGATAAAGCATATGTGGCTGCCAACTGTACAGAATTTGAAGAGCTGAGAAAAAAGGTCCTGGAATACCCGCCGGAAAGAGCTTCAGAAATTTCTGGTGTGTCGGTGCAGATCATCAAGGATATTGCGCACATGATGGCGGAAGTCAAACCTGGAATGTTATGTTACACCCTGGGATTGACCGAACATACTTGCGGTAAAAATAACGTCATGTCGGTTGCCAATCTGCAAATGCTTTTAGGCAATGTTGGCGTGGAAGGCGGCGGGGTTAATCCTCTCCGCGGTCAGAATAATGTGCAGGGTGCCTGCGATATGGGTGCGCTGCCCGGTACATACCCGGCGTATCAGAGTGTAGCCAACCCGGAAAGCAATATCAAATTCAAACAGGCCTGGGGTGTGGATCATCTTTCCGATAAAATCGGCCTGACAATGCCGGAAATGATGGGCGGTCTGCCGGATAGGCAGATTCGCAGTTTCTTTATCGTTGGTGAGAACCTGGCGAACTCAGAACCGAACATAAAACATGTCGAGTATCAGCTGGCGTCCGCTGAATTCCTGGTTGTGTGTGATATCTTCCCAACGGAAACGATCCGTTTTGCCCATGTCATCCTCCCATCTGCTTCCTGGGCTGAAAGTGAAGGAACCTATACAAACAGCGAACGACGCGTCAATATGGTTCGCAAGGTCAAAGAAGCCCCGGGGCAGTCGATGCCCGGCTGGTGGATCATGAAAGAGATCGCAAAACGCATGGGTCATGAGTGGCAATCCAACAGTGCCCGGGAGATCTGGGATAACGAAGTCACGAAGGTTGCCCCTGCATATGCAGGTATCACCTATGAGCGAATTCAGAATGATGGTCTGCAATGGCCATGCCTGAATCTCGATCATCCCGGCACCCCGTACCTGCATAAAAATGGCAAGTTTGCCCGGGGCCTCGGTTTGTTCAAAAGCATCGAATGGACACCCCCGGCTGAGATCGAGGATGATGAGTATCCGTTTGTGCTCAGCACGGGCCGGAGATTATTCCATTATCAC
>CAZBRI010000554.1:0-2253 GCA_964494055.1 uncultured Anaerolinea sp. | reverse complement strand
ACCTCTCTATTCGTCGGCAGCGTCAGATGTGTATAAGAGACAGGTATATGATGGTTCACGCCGATCATGAAGGAGGAAATGTTTCCGCTCACGCTACTCATCTGGTTGGTTCTGCTTTAAGCAATCCTTATTATTCTTACGCCGCAGGTATGCTCGGGCATCGGGAAGGGATTGCCCGGATTTATGAGCTGAATCTACAAAGGGCGGTTGAACAATCCCAGGTTAATTTCCAGCTTGGAGAAAAGCAGTTCCTGATCTACAATCACCCGCCATATCTAATCCCGGTCCTGTCCATTCTCGTAAGTCCAAATTACATTCTTTCTTTTTCATTTTGGATGATTCTGTTAGGTTTGGCAGGAGCGGCAAGCATCTGTACATTACAAAAAATACTGGGGGGAATCCCTACTAATTTAAAAAGAACCATCATTTTCAGTGCCCTTTTATTCCAGCCGGTTTTTACAAGCATTGTTAATGGTCAGGATACTTTGTTCATTCTGCTGGGTTTAAGTTTCTTTGTTTACAATATGTTCAAAGGAAATGAAAATATCGCCGGGCTGGGGCTGGCTTTGCTCACTCTCCGTCCCCAAATGGTGATATTTTTTGCTTTACCCGTATTCATCTGGTCGCGGAAAGCCTTCAGATCATTTTTCCTTGGTGCAGCTTTGCTGACCTTCATCAGCCTGTTGATGCTAGGGCAGCAAGGCAGCCTTGATTTTATTCAGACTCTGCGCATCAGCAGCAGCGGTGAATGGTTCGGGATGAATGAAGCGGCCATGTTCAACCTGCTTGGCTTATCTCTTCGTTTATTTCCTGGGGCGGACTTATTCTTGATGCGGCAGGCGGCATGGATTTTGTTTATCGGTTCAGCAATCCTGACTGCTATACTGTTTGCCAGAATTAAAATGGACCCCGAAGATAAATTTGCTCTTTCTGCGATCATCTTTATCCTGGTTTCCCCTCACCTCCATTACCACGACCTCAGTTTACTCCTCATTCCAGCATTCATCCTTGTCAGGAAATTTGAGAAATCCGAATTTTCATTGATGAAAAAGATGAGTATGTATATTTTGGCCGCCAGCCTGTTGGTATTCTTCTCAAATTTTGTACCTGTGCTTTTTTATACTGTTCCCTATTTACTCATGGGATTGATGGTTTTTGTAATAATGACACAAAATCGATTTCAAACACCTGCAATAATTGCGCATTGATTTTTTAGGAAATTCAAATACCTTCTTTTTTGAAGGTATTTTCATCATTTCGTTTATAAAACTCAGGATAGACATTTTTTTTGGCCGGGTAAAATAACATCACCGATCATTTGTGAATATTACTAACCGGTGGTCTATTTTCCTAGATAATGTTGCTGCACAAGAATCACAATTCGTTATAATACAACCCTATAGATAGCTTATCCCGAATAGCAATAAATTTCCACCCAAAAAACATAATAGGTGAATGATTCCCATGACATCAAAAACTGTAAACAACATGCCAGTTTTACGAACAAAGCTGCTTTACGGAATAATCATCCTTTTATTAATAAGCTTGTCATGCAATCTTCCCCTGGTCACAGCTCCTCCCGTTTCACAGGAACCTGATCAGGCCGCCATTCAGCTCAACAAACTGGATTTACTGGAAAAAGATTCAAAAATTAAACCTGAGATGTATTTTCAGAATGGTTTCCCGAGTTCTGTACTCGTTAAGGTACCGGCTTCCGGGGCAAACACAGTCGAAATGGCACGCAGCTACCTGGAAGAATATCGCGGTCTTTACCTGCAATCCAATCCGGATTTAGCACTGAATGTACTTCGTACGAGCGGAAAAAACGATGAAAATGTCATTTTCTACCAGACATACAAAAAACTGCCTGTGTTTATGGCTGAAATTAATGTTCTCATTTCAGGATCAGAAATTCAAGCCACAATTGGCTCATTACTCAATAGTGATATCAACCTTGACATAATGCCAGCCTTATCCTCAATCGAGGCAGAAGCTTTTGCACGGGCTGCTGTTCAACAACCCAAAGTGCCGGTAAACGGCAAGACAACCTTGATGATATTTGATAAGAGTCTTTTCAGTGAAGACCCGGCCTCTCCGCATTTGGCCTGGAAAGTCACTTTAAATGATAAAAATTACTGGCAGGTTTTTATTGATGCAAAGACCGGGGACACTCTTTTCAAACACTCATTAATTGAAAACGGCGATTATGATTATGAAGAATGGGATGCAAATGGTGAGAATGCATATGATACC
>CAZBRI010000553.1:0-2259 GCA_964494055.1 uncultured Anaerolinea sp. | reverse complement strand
ATAGCTTCAGGTGACTGGAGTTCAGACGTGTGCTCTTCCGATCTAAATGGATTGATCCAAACAATCTTCTTTAACGTTGATCCAAAGACAGCCAATCCGGCTTTGACGGATGCGAATGTACGCAAAGCACTGGTCATGTCAATCGACAGGCAGCTGATCATCGATCAATTATATTTCGGTGTTTACAAAGTCCCGGTTGGTTTCTGGAATGGGACTGTTTATGACAACCCCGATCTTAAACCCTACCCGTTTGACCCTGCCCAGGCAAAAGACCTGCTCGAAAAAGCAGGCTGGGTGGATGCAAACGGTGATGGAATACGCGAAAAGGATGGCAAGGACCTGGTGCTGCGTTACGTCTATATTTCCGGAGACGAAGTAATAAATACCATGGTGGTCACCATTCAGCAAATGCTGGCAGATGTAGGTGTTAAAGTTGACCTGCTGCCCAATACACAGGAAGTCCTTTGGGCTTCCTACGGGGATAATGGTCCTCTGGCACACGGTGAATTTGATATGACCCACTGGGTGGATGGGATGGCTTATTACCCGTCGCCTGATACAAGCTACTTCCTTTGCGCGCAAATGCCGACAGCCGATGCACCGGATGGGTACAACTGGTTTGGTGTGTGTGACCCGGCCCTGGACAGCCTTTTCCAACAGCAAGCCATCGAAATTGATCCTCAAAAAAGAATAGATGAATTTCACCAGATCGGCACAATCATGCATAACCAGGCATACCTGGTACCCATCAGAAATGATGACGATATTTACGCTGTCAGCGGCAGGCTGAAAGATATTAAATTTTCCGGTGCTGACCCGTTCATGTTCGCATACGAATGGGATATAAAATAATCTGATCCAGGGGATGGAATTCAGCTGAAATCCATCCCCATTTTTTTCTTTTCATTTCCCGGTCATACACATTCACGGAACCTGATCATGGCCCGATTTATTCTCCGGCGTTTACTACAGGCGATTCCCCAGATGGTGATTATCACCACCATCCTGTTCGTGCTGACTGCCAACCTGGGTGACCCCCTGGCGACCTTTGGCGGTACCCGTCGTCGATTACCGCCGGCTGACAGGATCAGGCTGGAAAAACAGCTCGGACTGGATCAACCAATCATTGTGCAGTACGCGATATGGATGATCGGTAATGATTGGATGAAAGTGGATACCAATGCCGACGGCATTCCAGATGCCGCTGGAACACGGAAAGGAGTGCTGCGAGGCGATCTTGGTAATTCCTTCCAGGAACGGCGGCCGGCGCTGGAGATGATCAATGAAAGAATATGGGCCACATTGCTGTTGATGGCGGCCAGTGAAGTGATCGTGATCCTCTTCGCGCTGCTGATCGGGATCTACTCTGCTCTGAGACAGTACACATTTGCAGATAATTTGATCACCACGCTCTCATTTATCGGGTATTCCATGCCGATTTTCTGGCTGGCCTTGATGCTGATCTTTATATTTGGGGTGTATTTTCAGCGCTGGGGTCTGCCGTCGCTGCCCACTGTGGGCATGTATGATTTATCCATCGGTCCGACACCCGGTCAGATATTTTTACATTTGATCCTGCCGTTAACAGCGCTGTCTGTTGTGAGTATTGCTTCTTATAGCAGATACATTCGTTCACAGATGCTGGAAGTCATCAGCCAGGATTACATCCGTACGGCTTATGCCAAGGGGCTGCCAGACAGGCTGGTTCTGATCAAACACGCCCTTAAGAATGCTGCCCTGCCGCTCGTCACAATCGTCGGCCTGGACCTGCCGCTGCTGCTGGGCGGTACCGTGGTGACAGAGGCCATTTTTGGCTGGCCGGGAATGGGCCGATTATTTTACAAAGCGACCAATTCGGGCGATATTCCCGTCACGATGGGCATCCTGCTGATCATATCGGTGCTGGTGGTTATTTTCCAGCTGTTGACCGATATTGCCTACACTTATTTTGATCCGCGCATCCGGTTTGATTAGGTGAAATCATGACTACTCCATCACTTACAAACGTACGGATCGAACGAATAGAGCGAAGATCATTATCACCGTCTCAGCTGGCATGGCACAGGTTTCAGCATCACCGCATGGCAATGGCAGGAGCAGGCATCCTGGCAGCGCTGGTTCTTTATGTCTTTCTCGGGCAATTATTTTTCACAGAAAAAAATGCAAATCACGGTGATCTGCGATCCACGCTTCTCGCACCCGGCAGCCTGCATAGATCGGAAGAGCACACGTCTGAACTCCAGTCACCTGAAGCTATCT
>CAZBRI010000552.1:0-2260 GCA_964494055.1 uncultured Anaerolinea sp. | reverse complement strand
GATAGCTTCAGGTGACTGGAGTTCAGACGTGTGCTCTTCCGATCTGGTTAAACCTGTTCTCCTTTGTTACGTGACGATTATTGCAACAGCATTAACTTCAGGTATGGAACGCGGAAAATTGATACCATTTCTAATCCCCAACGAACCCGTCCTGCTGCTATCTGCTGCTCTCGCTTTCTTCATAGTAATGACAAGGAAGCGTCTCTACAGCAGCTCTCTTCATTTAATAAATACAGCCATAGCATTTTTAATTACAGGCACCATGCTCATTCCGGCAATGACTTATCTTCTCCGCGGTACAGTGTTTACGGTCAAAGATATGCTCAATTTGCTTGCACCGATTCAGTACGTTATCCTGTTCTGGCTCTTTGCGAACATCCCTGGTAACGAAAATGATAGAAAGTGGATCCTCAGGCTCATGCTGGTTTGCGGGATCATCGTTGCTGCGATTGGATTATTACAGGCTGGCGGCATTACGGTTGTCAATAACTTTTTGCATAAATGGTATGGATCATCCCATGAATTAACCGCCGTTGATTCCGGAAGGATCACGTCCCTCATGTCCGCCTGGAATGGGCTGGGAATTTTTCTTATGGTCAACATTTTCATATCGGCAGCTTTCGCATTAACCAGACCTGGCGATCTCGGGACCGGGTTAATTTATGTTTCACTGATTATTTGCACAATAGCGCTGATCGTTACAGGATCTTATGCAAGTCTTGCCGGCCTTGCGCTGGGGATTTTCTGTATCTCCATCTTCCTGCGCGGGATCAATTACAAGGCATTATTGTTGTTGTCAGGCCTTGCCGCTGCCGGTCTGATCACTTACCTTGTTTTCCAGGCTTTTATCCTGAAAAGGGCTGATCAACAATTTGGTTATGGCGGAATTGTTCCGGCAACGTTGATTGATAGGTTTAGAATTTGGCACGATATTTATTTACCCGCAATTCAAAAAAACCCGATTTTTGGTGTCTTTCTCTCCATCCCTCAAACATATTCCTGGCAGTACACAGAAAGCCAATATCTGAGCCTGTTATTTTCATTTGGGCTGGTAGGTTTCATAGCATTTTTCCTGTGGATCGCCATTTCGGTCAGGTGGCTTTTCCAAAGAATGAACCAATCCCGCTCGCTCACAAAGCCCATTGCGGCTATCGGTATATCTATTTTCCTGGTTCTTTCTGTCACAGGCTTTACCAATGCTGTATTCACTTATTCCGGTACAGCAGATTATTTATGGATTTTATTGGCACTGGCTGCATATAGGCAGGAGGCTTGATTATGAATAAGCGTAATGGGATGGTTGCCATAGCCTGGTCACCAAATTGTAAACGTACTGCTTTGTTTGCAAAACGATTAGGTGCCTCTTTTTACCAGGTGCATTATTTAAAATCCAAGCGGCCTTACCTCGCACCAATTAAATATGTACTTCAAAGTATAAAGACCTGGCAGATTTTATCCCGGGAAAAACCTTCCATCATCTATGTTGCAGTCTCACCCGTTTTCGCTGCTCTCTCTGTCTACATTTATTGCCTGTTTACTGGCTCCAAATTCATTATGGATGTTCACGGGAATTCCATGCACTCGTGGAAATGGGCATGGAGTGTTCCCCTTCATCGCTTCTTATCCCGTCGGGCTTTTATTAATATTGTAGATCAGGAAATCCGTACCCGCCTGTTTACTGATTGGGGCGCACGAACGATTGTCCTGGCAGACCCGCCGTTGAATATTACTGCTAAAAATTTCGAACCTGCCGCAGAAAAAATGACTGAGAATATCACAGTTGTCAATACATTCAGCGGAGACGAACCCCTTCAGCCAGTCATCGAAACAGCCAGGCAGCTGCCAGATATCACATTTTATATCCTAGGGGATACAGGTCTGGCGGATAAAAAGCTGCTTAATTCCGCACCTGCCAATGTTAAATTTACCGGTTACCTGCTTGGGGATGATTATTGGAAACGTTTAGGCTCATCCTCGGCTGTGATGGTGCTGACGACAGAACCCTATTCACTGCTTGCCGGCGCCCAGGAAGGGATGGCACTCGGAAAACCGTTGATTCTCTCCAAACAACCCGCGCTGCAGGATTTCTTTTCAAAAGGTGCAGTATTTATTGAACACTCTCCAGGCAGCATGGCTGCAGGCATACAGCTTGCACTTCGCCAGGCTGATGTTCTCAATAAAGAGATAACCAGTCTTGATGAGGAGAAAAAGATTGGAGATCGGAAGAGCACACGTCTGAACTCCAGTCACCTGAAGCTAT
>CAZBRI010000551.1:0-2268 GCA_964494055.1 uncultured Anaerolinea sp. | reverse complement strand
CTATCAATCTTCACATCATTATTCAATCACATCCAATTCCAAAACACAACCAGCTACCAATTATGGTTTTATCAATTCTCCCTCTCGAGTATGAGCTAATTGAATATTTGATAAAACAATTGCCTTTTTTGAACCTTGATTGTTAAATTCATTGTTTTTCATCCACGAATCCCATATAATTTGAGCAAAGCCAGAATTATTTGGATTTGAAAAATAATCATAAATAAATCCTGTATTCAGAGCTTGGTTAGAGCCAGACCAAGGAGTAAATAGTCCATCAACTCCACTTAATTTTCCAGAAACGGTATGAGGGAATAACCTTAAGACTCTGTCAACCGACTCTATCATAAAATCATTTTCGTAAGTATGTTCAGGGTTCAGAATCATATTTAGTGGCACAGGCCCATTTTTATCTTTTGCAGCCAAAGTTAACTGTACTACAGACGCACCTTTGTAATCAAATTTTACACACATAACAGGTACTAAAACTGAACCTTCAAGAAACATAATACTTTCAAGATTCACTCCGAATTCTTTTACATCAGAAACGATATATGATCCATTGTAATCTTTCATAATCTCAGGAAACACTGCCAAGACTTTATCCATATCCTTGGAATATTGATTCCAATCATCAATCGGACTCGCCACCTCCACACAACTTGTGGCAATCTCCGCCTCGCTTTTAGGAATTTTAGTTAAATTTTCCACTGTATAACTTGCATATCTGTCAGGTGTTGCTGTTGGCTCAGGAGTTAAAGTTGGCATTATTGTGGCTGTTGGAGTTATTGTTGATGTTGCCGTTACCGTTGGCGGAATCGGTGTTCGAGTTACGGTAGGGTTAATAGGCAGGTATCCAGAACATGAAGTCAAAAAACTTATAATTACCAACACAATGAGGGCTTTTATTGTTTTCATCATCTCATTATAATCAGATTTTTTTTAATATGTTTACTAAATTCCAGGTCTGATTTCGGGAAGGGCTGCATTATTGTTATATTCCTCAGTTAATACTCTTATAGCCAGGTCTAATATAACAGTCATAGGGAGACCTGTTTCTTCACCAATTTGATGTAATTCTCTGATCCTCTCACTATGGATTCTTGGTTGATATAATTTTTCATCACCCTTCCAACTCATTTTTTCATTCATAATCGTTCTGATAAGGTTCTAAATAAGTAGTTAAATCTTCTGGATCATCCCAGGAATTATATTCTGGTTCTCGATCAATTTCATTTTCGATAAGTTCATCAATCAAAATAAGATTTACTCTGGGTTGTGGCTTCTCAACTGAATCATTCGCTGCTGTAAACGCTGCTTTTACCATCTTTCAAGCTGTGATATGCTAAGGAAAAATTCGTAATTCGTCAATATATTCGAATTAGTGACGAGTTACGAAAATAAAGGCAGCTAAAAATGGAAAATGGCGATTCCTGATTTCGCGCCTGATCACACAGTCCCCCAGGCAGAAGCTGCAAGGGGAGACATTTCCCCGGTTGGAAAAATTCCTGGTGGATGTTTTTGTGGACTCTGACCTATTTTACGCATTTCAAGGTACAGAACTGGTTCAAATTTTCGAAAACTGTTTTGCCGCATATTGGATAAGCGAAAAAACGTTACTTCGTTATGCTGGGCGGCGGAAGGCAGCATCAAGGTTGATTGATTTCATCCGCTTGCATACCAATATAAAACTTGATCATCCAAAGGAGTATCAGGCATGATCAGTAATTTTTCACACAGCAGGGAATGGATTTTGGGAATTCGGGAAACAGCCACTGGCAGGGACCCGATCTTGATTGAAAAGATGATCATGGCATTGACTTTGCTGGAAAATCTCCAAATCAGCGGTTTGAATTTCATATTTAAAGGCGGCACCTCAATAATTTTGTTGTTCAAGACACCGAGACGTTTTTCTATCGATATTGATATTATTTTGCCGGATGACCATGATCTGGAAGACTGTTTTCAGATGGTCATTCGTTATGGAATATTCCACCGTTATGAAGAGATTTCGACGGGCTGGTGACCTGCCAAAAGCCCATTTCAAATTCTATTTCGACTCGGTAATTCAAAACTAGGTAAGCCAAATACTGCTGGATATTCTATTTGTGAAGAATCCATATCCCAAATTGGAAGCGCTCCCGGTTGAGACGCCTCTCCTTTCAGTTGAGGGCATTCAGGGGTATCCTGAAAGACCCATCCCATCCCCCCTTCCCGGGAAGGGGAAAACCTTTTTCTTTTTTGTGGATTTTTTGGCCGAAGGTCATG
>CAZBRI010000550.1:0-2291 GCA_964494055.1 uncultured Anaerolinea sp. | reverse complement strand
AAACACACATCAGGGATATTTTGTCTTGTAATAAAATAATGCTATAATATTATTGATTGATGGATCGGGACTTGCCCGGTCGGGAAAGCGGGTCTTTTAGCCCGTTTTCTTTTTTTTAACCCTCAAACAATTTCAAGTGCTCCATAGATGTTGCGGGGTAGATTTTTATACCAGCATCCAACACCTGCATCCCGGAATTATTTTGTTTGGAAAAAAATTTCGACCGCAAAATATTAAAAGCCGGGTTTGAATCCCGCGGACGTAGTATCTTCGAAGCTATGGGATAAGCGATCAAATCGGCAATTTGAAGCCCGGCTATATTTTCATGTTTTTTCTCCATCCAAAATGAAGTGATATTTTCCAAATTTTTCGTCTTCTCAGTTCCAATATTCTTATAGCTAAAATATTCTTTTTTGAGCAGCTGGTCTTCCTTTTTCCCACGGGATTCTGACATCATGTAACCAGTCTCTAAAAAAGAAATTGAATTGAGAAATTCTGAATATCCATCAAGCAGAAACTCAAGCGATACATGATAAGGATTCCTGGCGCTTTCTCCATGAATACGTTTATGATCATCCTTTAAAATTACAGCTGCAATAATTTTAAAATCCAGTGATAATATAAGTTGATTTACCCCTTCATAAAAATCCTTGCGTTTTTCTGCATCTGATAAGAAATGAAATTGTTTATTCTGTCTTCTTATCTCACTCGAATGTAATATCACATCAGTGCGGCCGATAAATCTTTTTTTGAAATCATCTATCACCGGCCGGACGATGGTTTTATAATATTCCTGTTCAAAAATGCATCCTGCCAGGCAAAATATCGGAAAATTTTCATTTCCTGTCTGTAAATTGTGATCACCTGATTCATCGATGAAAAACACATACGACATATTGACCCAACCCATTCAAATTTTATCGCGGCACAGATTAACAAGAAAAAATGATACTAACGGATTATCGATTGCTTGTGCCTGAGTGATGATCCTAATTAGGAAGAACCTGATATTCTCGCCTTAAGTATGTTACATCAAGTCTTGTTGGATTGACTATAATCGTAAATTCTTCACCGTGCCTAAATTAAATATTTGCCGTGTGTTTTTATTTTAAATGACGATTATTGTAAGCGGGTGAAAATAATTTCATTTTTTCCAGTGCTTCATGGTCAAATAGTTTTTCACCACAATCCGGACAAATAAAAAAACCAACATCCGGAACGATATACGACTGACTTTTGTACTCCCGCGTAATATCCCGAATTACACGCTGAATTTTATTGCTTTTGCAGGTTGGGCAGGTTTTGATATTAAGCCGATGATGATTATTCATGATTTTGCATTAAAAAAAACGAAACTTACATCCCATTTTTTCTTATTCTCTATTGTACTTTAATTCCAGATTGGCAAGATCAGCTTTTTCCCGGCTGTTCTTATTTGCGATCTCTGCGGGCTTTGCGTGAAACAGCTGCCCGGCAACCCTGTGTCAAAAGCTGACCCCTCCCGGCCTACCACTAACCATTGAGGATGGTTTTGATTTTGTTTATGCGTTTGGTTTTTTTTACCGCGGAGACCGCGGGATTCACTGAGTATTTTTGCTTGTCTCCGGGTCTTTGCGGACCCGGCGGTAAATCAGAGCTATTCCGCATCTCCCAGTTCCAAAGACCGAAATTAGGGAAAGGGAATAAACCAAATTCGTGTAATTTGGAGAATAATTGTCACCTTGCATAATTGAAAGCCGAATCATGACCGTGGTACTATACCCACAGCGGGGCACAATCCATATAATCATCATCAGTAAGCAGCACATTTAACAATTGATCGACAATAGTAAACCCGGTGAAAGCCGGGGACGCAAAGCTATGGGTCTAAAACCGGGAAAACCGGTAATGACTGCCAGGCCGCCGAAACAAAAAATAACCATTATTTTTTTGAGGCCTGGCTAATCACCAGGCCTTTTCTTTTACAAATTTCTCCTCTGGAGCTTTCATGAACAACCAATTTTCCTTCCGATTTTTCAGCTTTTTAGCAGCAGCCGCCCTCGCCATTACCAGCACCCTGGTGGTGCATGCCTCCAACAAACAGGCACCTGTGCAGGCAGCCGCTGTCAACCCGGTCAACCTGGCCTGGTTCTACAAACCCCCAGCGGATGGAAATGTCAGCCTGATCGCCCAGAACTTCAGCACCTACATCATGACCAAGGGTAACGAAGCCACCCGCAACCAGCTCGTCAGCCTCGGCGCTTCCGCCCCCATGCTCGAATACCTGCGCTTCGAAGCCATCATGGATCCCG
>CAZBRI010000549.1:0-2292 GCA_964494055.1 uncultured Anaerolinea sp. | reverse complement strand
AGTGAAATTCCAGCCTGTAATGAATTTTATTGGCGGCCAGTTTACCGCCCTGTTCAGGCGTATTCCATTCCTGCAAAATACCGGTACAACTGATCCGGCACCAGCCGATGATGGTTACAGCCCGATACATGTTCAGGCTGGCGAGGCTGCTGCGGCAATTGAACCTGCCGTCCCGTCAGCAGTCATTGGTATTCCGGTCTCTTCACCGCTTAAGCAGATCGCCTGGATACTTCCGAATATTAAAAACATCCTGGAACTCGGACGCTCGCCGGAAGTTAATAACGAGGCGATTGAGAAACGCGCCAAAATCATTGAAGAAACGCTGATCTCCTTCGGTTCACCAGCCAAAGTGGTGCACACCAGCCGCGGTCCCACAATCACCCAATTCGGTGTGGAACCCGGTTTCCTTGAATCACGTGCCGGCCGGACCCGGGTCAGGGTCAGTAAAATTGTCAGCCTGTCGGATGACCTGGCGCTTGCCCTCGCTGCCCCGCGGATCCGCATACAGGCACCGGTTCCAGGCAGAAGCTACGTCGGCATAGAAGTCCCCAACAACGAGATGCAGGTCGTCACCCTGCGTGATATTCTTGAAAGTGATTCTTTCTCCCGCGGCCGGAGGATGCTTTCCATTGCCCTGGGCAGGGATGTTTCCGGCAGCCCGGTCGGCGCGGACCTGGCTTCCATGCCCCATCTATTGATCGCCGGCACGACGGGTTCGGGTAAATCGGTGTGTGTCAATGCCATCCTCACCTGCCTGTTGATGTACAACAACCCGGATGAGGTCCGCCTGGTCCTGGTGGATCCCAAGCGTGTGGAACTGACCGGTTATAACGGTATACCGCACCTGCTGGCACCGGTGGTGGTTGAGATGGACAAGGTTCTTGGCGCCCTGCAGTGGATGACGCGTGAAATGGACCGCCGTTATCACACTTTTTCGCAGATGGGTGCGCGCAATATCGTTGATTACAACACGAAGATGAAGGCACAGGGTCAGAAAAAACTGCCTTACCTGGTGATTGTGATTGATGAACTGGCGGACCTGATGATGATAGCTCCAGAAGAGACTGAGCGTACCATTACACGCCTGGCGCAGCTGGCCCGTGCGACCGGTATTCACATGGTGCTTGCCACACAGCGCCCGTCAGTAGATGTGGTCACCGGCCTGATCAAAGCCAATTTCCCGGCACGGATTGCCTTTGCGGTTTCTTCTAATACTGACAGCCGGGTCATCCTCGACCAGCCCGGCGCAGAACGTCTGCTCGGGCGGGGAGATATGTTGTACCAGGCACCGGATGCCCCCTCACCAGTGCGCCTGCAGGGTGTCTTTGTTTCCGACCATGAGATTCACGGCCTGGTAAATTTCTGGCGTTTGCAAGCCAGCGGCAATCTACCGGATGAACCGGTGGAAGCGGTGGATGGAATTCCTTCCAATATACCTTTGAAACAATCCAATTTCCTCGGCGAAGACATTACCGCCCGGGTGGAAGAAGGCGATGTGCTGCTTACCGAGGCCATTGACCTGGTTCGGCGCGAGGGCAGGGCATCCGTCTCCATGCTTCAGCGCAGATTGCGTATAGGTTATACACGCGCCGCCCGCCTTGTAGATGCCATGGAAGAAAAAAAGATCGTCGGTGCTCCTCAGGATGCAACCGGTGTCCGGCCTGTGCTGGATTATGGTCCGGCCGCGCCTCCGAAGGAATAAATCAGCAAAATAACAGGTGCAGATTTGAGTTCTAAACTTTGTCCCAAGATCATCCTGGAAGGCACACGATTGACCTTTAAAACGGAGATTGCCTTTGCGCTGAACGAACATCCCCGCATTGTGGGTCCGCGAAAATACAGGTACCATTCCCCCCTCATTTCAGCTGAATGGTGTTCTTTCACCAATTTTCCCTGGGGCAGGGGACCGATCAATTTTGAACCGCATGAAGAGGCTCTCGCCATGGAGACCTATTCCACCTGGGCCCGCATGTTCGAGCTGCAAAAATACTACTCCTGGATCATTGACCGTTTTCATATCTCCACCCGGGCTTACCAGCTGACTGCATATCAGCGGGACCATGATTTTCGCTGGCTGGAACAGCGGCTCAAGCCTCTTGGGTTTTGCATTGTTTTCCTGAACCGTTCTCCCGAATCATTCGTCTCAGCCCGGGCTGAACGGCTGAAAGTCTCCGGAAACCCTTCGCAGTATGATGACCTCGGGCTTTTTATCCAGGAGCAGGCGCTGATGCAGAGGCTTGTCAGCGAATCCACACTCCCCTGCCTTCAGCTGGATATTTCCACGAACGACAT
>CAZBRI010000548.1:0-2309 GCA_964494055.1 uncultured Anaerolinea sp. | reverse complement strand
TACACGGCTCTGAACACTCTTTCCCTACACGACGCTCTTCCGATCTCTTCACCCTTACGATTATAGAGGGTGATGCTTTTCGGAGCAGTCGTAAGCGCCCTGGACACCATGTATTCGGGAATGCGGACGCGGATACCATCTGCTTTTGCTCCGCCTTTGACGAGAATATTCAGGGCTTTCTCATCATGAACATCGATTCCGATGCGGGCTAGAATTTCCAGGCTGGCCATATGAATCTGTTCGCATTCCTGGGGTCCCATCCGGGAGTAGTGGGCGCTGGTCATGCTGGTACCATGAGTTTGGATCATTGTCTTGCCTCGTCTATTTATTTTGGATTTCCCTGCAAAAAAAATAATAAATATTGCCGGGATGAAGGTGGAGAATGTTTACTGTTCTACAATTTAAAAAAAGAAACGAATAATGAAATTTTAGGCACGCTGCGCTCAAGAATGCCTGTTGGGCGCAGCGTGCTATTTGATCAGTGTCCGCTATAACATTTCAGCAGGAACCTTGTCAACTGAATTATGCATCCTTCCAGGTTTCATAGAAGATGGCATATTCGTCAGGGGTCGGTTCAACATTGTGAACGGTTTTCTTGTAGATCTTCCAAACGCTCATAAAGAAAGGCAGGCAGATGGAGCCGCGTTCTTTCTGGATGACTTCCAGTTTGCCGACGAGTTCTTTGCGTTTCTCAACATCGAGAGTGCCGACTGCCTGGGTCAGGATATCGCTGAATTCCTTATCAACCCAGCCGGATTCATTCCACGCGCCGGGTTTACCATTAGCATCAGCAGTATATGCAACGGAAAGTGTCATTGGTGCTAATGTACGGTGTGACCACCAGGTGATACCCATATTGGCGGTCGTCCAGACGTTCCAATATTCGGAAGCAGGCATGGGTTTGAGGGTGATATCGAAACCACCGGCAACTGCATCTTCTTTAAGGGCCTGTGCATAAGCCATAGTTTCCGGCCAATCACTGGCGACCGAGAGCTCAACTGCAAGCGGGGTTGTTACGCCGGCAGCTTTGAGAAGTTCCAAAGATTTGGCTGTGTCGTACGGATACGGTGCAATGTCTACGTATTCAGGATTCGCCTGACCGACATGGCTGTCGTTACCGATGGTGCCCTGACCCTGGAGTGCAAGGGCAAGGATCTTTTCACGGTTGTGGCAATGTTTGAGTGCCTGGCGGACTTCATTCTTGGTCCAGGGTTCCTGATCTACGCGGAGGCGCAGAACACGGGTGGCTGTGGTGGGAGTGGCGACGATTGTGCTGTCTGCGTCATCTTTCAGCGCTTCCCAAATGGCTACATTGGGTTCGATAATGGTATCGACCTGTCCGCTCTGGTAGGCAGAGAGATCAGCTGAGCGGTCTTCACCGAGCTGAACCATAACGATCTCATCGAGATATGGGAGGGGCTTGCCGTCTTCGCCCATGCGCCAGTAATCATTTCGGGCTTTGAGGCGGCAGCGTTCGCCGACAACGTACTCAGTCATAACAAATGCGCCGGTGCCGATTGGTTCTTTGGTCAGATCACCGCCGAAGGTGGCTGGGACGATACCTGCAGAGTACTGGGCAAGGTGTTCCGGGATAAAGATGGAAGCGGATTTGAGATGAAGGGTGACGGTGTAATCATCCGTTTTTTCAACGCCTGAATAATCCATGTAGCTCATCGCGCCGTACATGGAGGATTTAACTGATTCGGTCAACCATTGCTTGAAGTTGAACATTACATCATCAGCGTTGAATTCTTTACCGTTGCTGAATTTGACGCCTTTGCGGAGGTTGAGGGTCCAGGTCATCAGGTCGTCGCTGGCTTTCCAGCTTTCGAGAAGATACGGGTGGGTGATGCCCTGAGGATCGGTGTGAGTCAGATACTCAATGACATGGCGCCACGGGTGGGCAGCGCTGACAAGAGAGAAGGTAGCCGGGTTATCAACACGTTCAACGCGTGTGGCACAGGTCAGAATTCCACCGCGAACGATTGAAGAAACAGGGGCTGCTTCGGTTGGGGCTTCAGTGGGGGGTACAACAGCGGCTGCAGGAGCTGCAGGGGCTTCAGTTGGAGCTTCGGTGGGGGCAGCGCAGGCAGCCAGGCTCAATAGGGCCGTCATCGCGAGGCCATATGCCGCGGCGATCCATGTCTTGCCGTTGGAATGATCAAGCCTCATGCGGGCCTCCTGGAATCAAGGGAGTGGGGGATGGCGATTTGACTGGCACATTGGCGAGCATGCGACGCAAAAGGCTCTTCAAAGTTTCAAATTCTTCAGCCGAAAAGCCGGCCAGACAGGCATTCTGGACACCGCTG
>CAZBRI010000547.1:0-2320 GCA_964494055.1 uncultured Anaerolinea sp. | reverse complement strand
GCAAAGACATTGAGCCGGTTTTCAGGTTGAGGGTAATAGGATTGGACAAAATAAAATTCCTCGCCGCTGTTAATTCCATTTAATATTGGGTGCGGCTGACATACCGATACGGTATTCCAACCCATATGGGGTATTTTTAGGGTTGTGTCACTTAAATTGAACTTAAGGCATTTTCCAGGAATAAGATTTAAGCAGTCCGTGCCCGCTTCTTCAGAATAGGTCAGGATAATCTGGCAGCCGATGCAAATCCCTAAAATTGGGATTCCTTTTCGATAAGCTTCGATGATGGCTTTGTCCAGGCCTTTATCTTTCAGAACCTTCATGGCACTTCCGGCATGTCCAACACCGGGAAATATGATCTTTTCGGCATTGCGTACAACATCAGGATCACTGCTGATTTTGTTTTCAATTGAAAGATGCTCAAGTCCGCGTTTTACTGAAGTGAGGTTTCCTGCGTTGTAATCGATTATTGTTATCATTTGATTTCCGCGAAACAATCTATCAATGAAAAATTATGCTCATATAATGCCCTGCCAATGATGACACCGGCTAAACCTGCTGTGAAGACACTTTTAACATCTTTAACTGATGAAACGCCTCCAGATGCGGCGACTTTTAGACCGGTTGAGCGGTGAAGTTCAACTGCACTATCGATATTGACCCCAAGGTTGGTCCCGTCATTTGCCACATCTGTCAGCACGCACCATTCAATGCCCTGTTCACGGAACCGATTTCCAAGATCGACCATTTCAATTTCTGTTTTTTCCTGCCAGCCTTTTATCATGGCTTTCCCGTTACGGACACCGATATCACCGGCAACCCGATCTGGGCCGAATTGTGAGACAGCCCATTCGACCAGGTCAGGATCCTTGATAGCAGCAGTCCCCAGGAATATTCTATCAACATTAAGGCCCATCAAAATTTGTATCATTTCTTTGTCACGGATTCCACCGCCGAATTCAACACGTAATCCAACTGCCAGGATCTTTTTTAGGGCTGCAAAATTTAGTCCGGCGTCTTCACTGAATGCTCCGCTCAAATTAATTATATGCAGCCATTCAGCACCTTCCGATTTCCATTTTTCTGCCCAGGCTTGAGGATCATCGCCGTAAATTGTCTGCCGTTCAGGGTCACCCTGAGAGAGACGGACTACCTTTCCGTCACGCAAGTCAATCGCAGGGAATATAGTAAATGAGGGGTCTGGTTTCAAAGTGACACGATTATTTTGAGGAATATATAAAGCCTAGATAGTCAGGGTACCTTTGCTGGAAGGAACACCGGATCTTCGTCCATCTATTTGGACAGCAATGTCCATCGCGCGGGCGAAGGCTTTGAATAAAGCTTCAGCTTTATGATGATCATCGCGGCCATATAAAATGCGCGCATGCAGGTTGCAGCGGCTTGTTACAGAGAAGCTCTCGAAAAAATGATGAACTAAACTGGTTGGAATACCTCCGGTCATATCCGAACCCCATTCTCCCTGGATGACACAGTACGGACGGCCGGAAAGATCAATGGCAGCAAAGGCCAGTGTTTCATCCATCGGAACATAAAAACTACCCATCCGTACGATGCCTTTTCGATCACCCAGTGCATGATCAAAGGCTGTGCCTAAAACAATGGCTGTATCTTCCAAAGTGTGGTGAACATCGATCTGCAGGTCGCCTTCCGCTTTGATTTCCATATCAAATAATCCATGAACTGCAATATGGGTCAGCATATGGTCAAGGAATCCGATTCCGGTTGATATTTGATATTTTCCTGTACCATCCAGATCCAGCTTAACTGAAATTTTGGTTTCGTTTGTTTCTCTTTGAATATTAGCAGTTCGCATAATAGATCCTTTTTGATTAATTCAACGAGGATGGGAAGATAAAAATAAATATTATCTATGAGAAATCATGCTGGTCTTTATAAGTGCTGAGAATCTAGAAGGGCGGTAACCAAGGCATTCATCTGATCAGTTTTGCCCATTGATATACGAATACAATCCATTAAACCCGGCTTGTTGAAATAACGGACGAAAATCCCGTATTTTTCAGAAAGGGCAGTTTTAAGTTTGCCGGCATCACGGCCAATAACTCTGCATAAAATAAAATTAGAACTCGATGGAAAAGGTAACAAAAATGGAATTCCCTTTAGAGACTTCTGGAATTTTTCACGTTCATTGACCAGCATGCTGACAGTTTTTTGCAGGTAAATTATATCTTCGAGTGAGGCAATGGCTGCTGCGTTTGCTGCAACATTAACATTATAAGGTTGTTTGGCTTTCCAAAGAACCGGCATCAACCAGGTCGGGAAAGCTCCATATCAGATCGGA
>CAZBRI010000546.1:0-2326 GCA_964494055.1 uncultured Anaerolinea sp. | reverse complement strand
AGATAGCTTCAGGTGACTGGAGTTCAGACGTGTGCTCTTCCGATCTGGATGAGGCTCGCAGCACCTGTGGTGCGTGTGGTGCGGAATTCGGCGGGGACGGTTACTTTATTTTTTCCACCTGGCCGAGGGGGAGTTCGACGGGGATCTGACGCTGGCGCAGGAACTGGATGAGGACGCGGACGCGGTCGGAGCCTGAGCGGCACTGGTCGAAGATGGCGTCCTGGCCGGCGAAGGGGCCTTCCAGGATGCGGACGGGGTCGCCGGGGAGCAGGCCGTGAGCAGGCAGGGCGCAGGCGGCGTTGAGATCATCGACTTTGTGATGGATGACGGCGATGAGTGAATCGGGGACGGAGGCCGGGATGTAGTCAAAGGAGACGATACCGGCGGAACCGGGCATCCACTGCAGGAAGGAGGTGTTGACGCTGTCGAGATCGACATGGACGAAGAGGTAGCCCGGGAAGTAGGGTTTGAGCCTGCGGGCGCGGGGGTTGACGGTGAGGCCTTTGAGGCAGGGGTAGAAGGTTTCTATCCGGTGAGCCAGGAGCTGATTCCAGAAGAATTCTTCTTTATTGGGTTTGGAACGGATAGCATACCAGGCAATGGACATAGGCAGGCCTTGGGAATGGGAACTACGGGCATATGCGCGGCGCAGTGCCTTGGAGCGGACGAGGTGTGAGAATAGCGGTGTTAAAAATACAGTCCCAAAAGATCCATAAACGTGCAAGTGAAGATGGTGCTGTCCCTATTGTGTTCGGTTGTTAAAGCGGCTGGTGCTAACGATAAAAATCCCTCTTGGCTAACAATAAAAAATACGTATCCTTGCGTATTGTTTAAACCCCTGATATTCTATATAATTATTTTACACGGGATCAATCACTTTAGACGTATTATTGGGATATTAAAAGAATACACAGCTCTAGACATGTTTTGGTAAGCGCACTGTTCAAATTTGTATAGTCGATTGCAGGAAAATGAATACTCAGGCGGAATTCGTTTTGTTATATATGGAGGGATGTTATGGATGAGAAGGCATTCGGGATGCTGGTGGCTTCACTGCGCAAGGAATTAAGGAATGAGTTTGATGAGGTGCTGACGCAGTATGACCTGGCGGAGCGGGCGAATATTTCGGTGATCGCATTGCAGAAGATCGAGCAGGGGCGGAGCGGGAAGCTGGCCCCGGAGACGGTGTTGAACCTGGGGAAGGCGCTGCAGCTGCCGTCGCGGGCGAGGCTGTCGCTGTTCCAGGCGGCGATGATGCTGGATCCGGCTTTGATGATGAAGGTGCCTGTGACGCCTGCCAGGCAGCTGGAGAGTCTGCTGAAAGTGCTGGAGGGTGTACAGACGCCGGCGTATATTATGGATCCGTTTGGGGATCTTTTGGTTTGCAACCCGGCGATGGAGGAGTTGTACTGGCTGCGGGGCCGGAATATTGCGCCCCCGAATATTTTGAGCAGGTTCAATTTGATGCGGATGGTGTTTGCGCCGGAGTTTGATGGGCAGCGGGAGATGCTGGGGGAAGGTTTGCAGGTTTTCCTGCACCGGGTGATGCTGATCTATAAGACGCTGACGCTGGCTTACCGGAATCATCCGTTTTTTACGAATGTGCTGCCGGAGCTGAACAGGTATCCGCTGTTCAGGGAGCAGTGGCAGTCGCCGTTTTATGAGCTGGATGATGTTGTGAATTTCAATCTGCCGTTTAAGATTACACATCCGAAGTATGGGAATATGAATTTTATTGTGACGGTGGCGCAGACGATGACGGTTTACGGGGAACTGTGTTTTGTGAATTATGTTCCAATGGATGCGGTGACGATGGAAGTGTGTATGCAGATGAATAGGGAGTTCGGGCATGAGCTGGTGTTGTTGGCGGAGTGGCCGAAGCCGGGGGCGGTGAAGAGGCCGGTGGATTGAGTTTGGAGAGCTTTTTACCGCGGGGGACGCAGTGAGCGCGGAGTTTTTTTACGATGGATGAGAGCACCCTGGAGGGATCCGGGGTGCTTTTTTGTTTTGGATGGGTTTGAGGATGGTTGATGTGAGAGTTTACCGCGGAGTACGCGGGGGGCGAATTTTTATTTTATTTTTTGAGGGTGTCGAGAAATTCGGTTACGGTGATACCGGCGGAACGGATAAGGCTGCGGAGAGTGCCCCTGGCGATTTCTTTATGATCTGGTACTGATAATGTAATTAATTGCCCGGCTTTTACCATGATGATGTGACTGCCTTTTTGCCTGGCTGCTTTCCAGCCGAGTGATTCAAAGGCTCTTACAGTTTCTCTACCGCTAGATCGGAAGAGCGTCGTGTAGGGAAAGAGTGTTCAGAGCCGTGT
>CAZBRI010000545.1:0-2327 GCA_964494055.1 uncultured Anaerolinea sp. | reverse complement strand
AAGGGTAAAATCAAGTGTTTGTTTGACATAACATTTATTCGTAAATAGAATCCGGTCCGCAACCTCATGGACCGGAGCAAAATTCAACAGGAGTCATCATCATGGCATATACCCTATCTCCCTGGAGCCTGCAGGATCTTTTCCCGGGCATCGACAGCAGCGAGCTGGAACTTTCATTTACACACCTTGAAGCACAGGTGTCTGAATTCGAAGAATCACGGGCCGAACTCAAGCCCGACATCACATCCGATCACTTCCTCAACATCGTTCGCGAATCTGAACAGATCATGCGCGCCGGATACCGCATCTACGGCTTCTCATCCCTCTCCTTCGCAGCTGATACCCAGGACCAGGCAGCGATGGCGCTTATGGGACGTGTGCAGCAATTTATGGCCGAGATCCAAAACCGCGTCATGTTCTTCACCCTGTGGTGGAAGGACCTCGATGATGCCAACGCAGACCGCCTGATGAAGTCCTCCGGTGATTACCGCTATTTCCTGGAAGAAACCCGTCACTACAAACCGCATACTCTCACCGAAGCCGAAGAAAAGATCATCAACCTCAAAAATACCACCGGTGTGGAAGCGATCAACAACCTGTATGACACCATTACAAACCGCTACGTTTTCAAGCTGGAAGTGAATGGTGAAACTAAGGAGCTCTCCCGCGGCGAGCTGATGTCCTATGTCCGGCAGGCTGATCCCGATCTGCGGGCACGTGCTTACCAGGAACTCTACCGTGTCTTCGGTCTCGACGGGCCCATCCTCGGGCAGATGTACCAGGCCATCGTCCGTGATTGGTTCATGGAAAATGTCAAGCTGCGCAAGCATGCCGCACCCCTGGCAGCCCGTAACCTGGCGAATGACATCCCCAACGATGTGGTCGACACCCTGCTCGAAGTCTCCCGCAAGAATGCCCCGCTCTTTCAGCGTTATTTCAAGATCAAAGCCAAGGTCATCGGCCAGGGTAAACTGCGCCGCTATGACATGTACGCCCCGGTCAGCAAATCAGACAAGAAATATTCCTTTGAAGACGGCATCAAAATGGTGCTGGAATCCTTTGACCAGTTCCACCCGCGGACCGGCAAGCTGGCCAGGCGTGTCTTTGATACCGATCATATCGACAGCGAAGTACGCAAGGGTAAAGCCAGCGGCGCTTTCTGCTCCACCCTCGGGCCGGATCTCACCCCCTGGGTATTGGTCAGCTACCAGGGCGGCGCAGACGATGTTGCCACCCTGGCGCATGAACTCGGCCATGCCATTCACTCCATGCTGGCCGAAGGTCACAGCCTCTATACCCAGCACTCCTGCCTGCCCCTGGCAGAGACCGCCTCAACCTTTGGCGAGATGATGCTGGTCGATAAGCTGCTCAGCCAGGAGTCTGATCCGGCAGTGAGGCGCGACCTGCTCTTCCGCCAGGTGGATGACGCCTATGCCACCATCATGCGCCAGTCCTTCTTTGCCCTGTTCGAGAAACAGGCGCATGAGATGATCCAGAATAACGCATCCGTGGATGAAGTAGCGGCAGCCTACCAGGAAAATCTCAAGCAGCAGTTTGGTGACTCACTCGAGATCAGCGACGAGTTCAAGTGGGAGTGGGTCAGCATCCCGCACATCTACGGCACCCCGTTTTATGTCTATGCTTATGCCTTTGGTCAGCTGCTGGTCTTCTCACTCTACAAGCAGTTTAAAGCCGAGGGCGAAGCCTTCAAACCGCGCTACCTGAAGATCCTGGAAGCCGGCGGCTCCGAATCCCCCGAATCCATCCTCTCCGCAGCCGGCATCGATATCCACTCCGCCGCCTTCTGGCAGGGCGGCTTCGATGTCATCCGCGGCCTGATCGACCAGCTCGAAACACTCTAACCCCCGCAAACAACAATCCCCGGCGCACCACTGGCCGGGATTTTGTTATTAACAGCCATGTCATTTCCATCAAAGACGGATGGGACATAGGGGCGAGATGAGTGATTTCTGCGTCGAAGCAAGCCGCTCGAAATAATGAAAATTCCATAAGATGTTTCTTTTTGTCAATCCATCCGCAAAAAATGCTTAGTTTAAACAAATAAAATAATCATCAAACTATTCAAGGGATTCTGGTAAATCATTCAAGAGAGTCAGTGTTATCCAGCAAACTCAGCATGTATTCCAAAAATAAATCGAACCCATAATTTGCGTAATCAAAATATATCCGGTTTGTAATGTAATTGATTAAGGTTAATGGAAAAGATTTTTTCCATTTTTTACTGCGTATTCAAAAACTTTCTTCTTTGAAAATATTATTTATTAATCTTCAAAAAAGCTATTATGCTACCGGGGAGTGTCCAAAAA
>CAZBRI010000544.1:0-2331 GCA_964494055.1 uncultured Anaerolinea sp. | reverse complement strand
GAGGTTGCATTTTGATGTAGCCATACGGTATACCTTGAATATCTGCGATGCGCTTCATATCATATCGGCGGGCTTCGTCGATATTGCGTATATTTCGGCGGATATCTTCATCGACCTGGCTAGATAATTCCAGTTTTTTATCGAGGTCCCCAATCAGCCTTGCTAACCGCAGATCTTCTTCTATCCGTTCTTTGACACCCCTTTTTAGTTCTTGGATGCTGTCGATGCTGCTCCGGATCTCAATTAATGATTTGTTAATAACATCGATTTCTAATCTTCGCCGGTCGTCCACCTCGCGTTCATGTTTGGCATGACGTTTTTCCATCTCATCAATGGACTTTGTTACCTCTGCCCGGTATTGTGTCACCATCGAATCAAACTGATCGAGTCTTGCTCCGCTGGATTTATAACGTGAGAGATCAGAGCTCAGTTCTTTGATCTGATTTTGTAACAGGCTGATCGTCCCGTCAGATGTATTAATTTTTTCCTGTAATTCTGAGATAACAGCCCGGTCTTTTCGGTGTTCCTTCTCGAGCCAATCAAACTTTTTAGTAAGTTCATCAATATCCATATGATCAATTCTCCAGGAACTTAAATGATCCTGATTTTGTGCAAAGATTTTCGCATCGATTATAGCATGGTAAAAAATTCAATAAAATAAATGCTTGCCGGGAATTAAAGAGACTAAATGGATTGAATTATTTACCCAGGTGTTCAAACATGGATGGCAGATTGGCCAGGAATGACTGTGACCATTGCGGGTACAGACCCAGGAGCAGCAGGAAAATAATGCCGGAACCGATTAAAATTTTTTCAACCGGGCTTTCCTTTGATTCCCAGGGAGTACTTTCCGGCGCCATATTCAGAACAGCCAGGGTTCTAATTGCAGCAGTCCAAATTCCAAGGCTTGCAAATCCAAATAACATCGCTCCGGTTTGGTTCAGTACTGCTAATTTTTCCCACAAAGCCTGCCTGACCGGGAAACTTGCAAGCATGGGCATACCGGCTAACGATAAATTCGCCAGGATGATCCCTGCACTGGCGAAAGGAAATTGCCGGGCAAGCCCCCGGATATGTGTGAAACGCAGTCCCGCTGGATTATTAATTTTGAGCACATTGATGGAAAGAGTCCATATGCCATATGCCAGCGCTCTGGGGATGATCAGAAAAAACGCGATTTGCAGCCCGATTCCACGATCTGGAAGGCTGAAGGCCAGAAGTGTCAGGCCGGTTTCTGCAACAGACGTATAGGCGAAGATACGGTTGATCTGACGCTGAAAGGCTGCCAGCAAGCCAGCGCTGATGACCATGATCAAGCCCAAAATCTGGAGTAAGGCTGGAAAGCTTTGGGAATCACGCAGCCATGCGTACCGGTCAATAAAGGTTAATCCAAAAACCTGGGTGAATGTCGGGAATATGATCAGAATAAAGCCGATGGCAAATGGCAATGTTTCATCTGCCAGCATCGGGATCCAGGTGAATAGCGGAAAAATCGATAATAAAAAGGCGAATCCAAACCCCAGCATGATTACTGCCTGCGAGATAATGGCGAGATCTGTCGGCCCAGACTCAACCCCGGACAATAAAAAGCCGGCAAAGAGTATAAATGGCATGGCAAAGGTCTGATAAATGATATACCGTAAAAGACCCCGCCCTGGTTTTTTTGCAGGTTCAGACAGCATGGGTACTGAAACGAGAATGGACATTTCAATGATAATGGCGGCGTACAAAAATGGTTGGATTACCAGTGACGTGACAAGCAAAGCGATGATTGCCAGGCCAATCGGTATAATTCTGCGCGAGTACCCGGAAGCCAGTGTGCCGAAGAACCAGAACGCCCCGATACCATACACCAGAATAAGCATCACCTGGTCAGAATTTCCAAGACTGAGAGTTCTTCCCATGATCCCAAAACCAGGATCCATGCGCATAGATAACTCTCCGATTCTGAGTGCTGAATTTGGCGGGAGAACATATGCCAGCACTGCCAGAAAAAGGGAAAATGCACCACCTAAATAGGAAATCCATTTCTCCGAGGGTATTATCAGTAGAATGATTGCTGCCAAAAAAGGGGCTGCGATCCATACAATTGGAGCATTCATGCAGGTTGTTCTCCCATAACCAGCAGATAGCACCCGGTCATTGCCAACCCTAGTGTAACGAGCACCAGCAATCCGGCGACCAGGATTGAATTTTCGATCGTGGAATATAGCATTTCGAAACCCAATAGGGTGCTGAGGAGACCGATTATGACACGGAACGGTAAAAGGGTCATGCCCAGGTGAAGTAAGCCCAAACCGATCAAGGTAAATGCTGACCAAATGAGTTGAG
>CAZBRI010000543.1:0-2336 GCA_964494055.1 uncultured Anaerolinea sp. | reverse complement strand
CTGGTTGAAGGTGGCGGTGTGCAGATCAGCCGCCTGCTTGGTGTTAACCAGTTTTTTGATGACCTTCTCCGGGGCGATGACCCATGCGAGGCGGATGCCGGGGGCAAGCAGCTTGGAGAAGGTGCTGAGGTAGATAACGTTGCCGGTGTAGGTGCCGTCATCGCCGCGGTACTGGCTGTCGAGGTATACCAGGGACGGCAGGTGCTCGCCCTCGAAACGCAGCTGCCCGTATGGATCATCTTCCACGATCGGGACGCCATACTTATCTGCCAGCTCCACGATGCGCTGACGGCGTTCCAAGCTGAGGGTGGCGCCGCTCGGGTTCTGGAAATTGGGAAGCACGTAAATGAACTTGGGGCCGATGCGCAGGGCTTTTTCCAGCTCATCGACGATCATACCGTTCTCGTCCATCGGCACGGTGATGTACTGTGCGCCATAGGCGTTCCAGGCCTGCAGGGCACCCAGGTAGGACGGGGATTCGACCACAATGTAGTCGCCGCGGTTGACGAATAATCTGCCAATAAAATCGAGCGCCTGCTGCGAGCCGGAGGTGATGAGGATATTCTCGGGCTTGACCTCCACGCTGTAGCGGGTTGTGTGCCGCGAGATCATCTCGCGCAGCGGCAGGTAGCCTTCGGTTGTGCCGTACTGCAGGGCCTGCGCCCCGTCATTATCCAGCACGTAATTGCAGGCATCTTTGAATTCTTTTAAAGGAAAAACTTCCGGAGCCGGCAGACCGCCTCCAAACGAAATAATATCAGGCTGTTCTGTGAGCTTGAGCAGTTCGCGGATGACCGAGCTGCCCATTCTCTGCGTACGGTGGGCGTAACGATATTCCCAGGGTGTTTCCATTTATTCTCCTTGCTGCTGAATTTTGAGTTTCTCCAGGATGGAGGGATAATTTTTAAATAAAAAGGCCCGATGGTGTACGATACACCCATCAGGCCAGGCTGACTGCTTGGAAAGTAAAGCCAAAAAAGGTGAAACACAGTACCTTTTTCATCATGCCTTGATTATCCTTCTTTCCCCCGGTTTGCACAATATGTTTTTAAACGGTTTCCTGTCACTATTTTGGAGTTGTGGAATATGACAAAGGGCATGGATGGTCGTCCGGTCTCCCAATCTACTGAAAAACTGGGAATCCACACAAAAATCCAAAGACCGTTTTTTGATTGGATGTGATGTGCACAAGGGAATACAAGGCGATCACGAATTACACGAAAAGGGCCGAATTTCGCGAATAGTTCGATTTATTTCTTTGGGTACTTTGAGGGATGCATCCGGGAAGACAATTAGGCTGAGAGTGAATCCATCCCGGCCTAAGATTCCCATGCAAAAGCTGGGATTTTCCACAAAAATCCAAGACTGGTTTTTGATGGGAGGGGATGTGCACAGGGGAAAACAAGGCGATCACGAATTACACGAAAAGGGCCGAATTTCGCGAATAGTTCGGGTTATTTCTTTGGGCACTTTGAGGGATGCAGCCGGGAAGACAATTTGGCTGAGAGTGAACCCATCGCGGTCCAACATTTTCATATAAAAACTGGGATTAACCATAAAAATCCAAAGACTGGTTTTTGATTGGATGTGATGTTCACTGGGGAAAACAAGGCGATCACGAATTACTCGAAAAGGGCCGAATTTTGCGAATAGTTCGGGTTATTTCTTTGGGCACTTGAGGGATGCGGCCGGGAAGACAATTAGGCTGAGAGTGAACCCATCGCGGTCCAACATTTTCATACAAAAACTGGAATCATATACATAATAATCCATAGACAATTTTTTGATAGGAGGGGATGTGCACAAGGGAAAACAAGGCGATCACGAATTACACGAAAAGGGCCGAATTTTGCGAATAGTTCGGGTTATTTCTTTGGGCACTTTGAGAGTTTGTGGGGAGGAAGGCAGGCGGGCTGAGAGCGCACCCTATACTGGGTTCTGATAAAAACCCGAAGACCGGATTTTTACCAGATTGGAAAAACTTATGGGCAAATAGGGCTGCTAGATATCAATATTTTCCAAGGCTGGTAACTGGAGAATGGTATCCGGCCTGAATCATCTTTCTGAGGAGGATGTCGGCTTCCGGCAATTCAATTATTTGCTGCTTTATTGCTTCCTGGAATGCACCGATTGTACCAGTAACAGATAATCCATAGTTCCTGGCTGCCTTACGTGCTTTCATATCATCTGTTGCAATCCAACCCTTACGAGATATGGCAATTGCCAGGCAGGAACGCTCTCCATCACCCAGATCTCCAGGAAATTTTTCTGTTAGCAATAGTTCTCCTGGAGTTAATTCTATAATATTCAATTTATCCCAGGCATGAATGGATAAT
>CAZBRI010000542.1:0-2345 GCA_964494055.1 uncultured Anaerolinea sp. | reverse complement strand
TGTGGTTTTGTGATCGAACGCGACTTGAATGCAGCTATCAATCTGGAGCAGCTGCTTTATTCGTCTTGAAAAAACAACCCCCGTGCAGGGGCTACGGCCAGCTCGGCCGGAAGTTACGCCTGTTGAAAGCATGTAAGTCGTGGTGATCCACGCAACGCTTGTTGAAGCAGGAACCGAACATCAAATTTGCCATGCGTAGGTTTGAACAGGATTTGGCGAGCGGATGCCATGCTGAATACATTTTCATAACTCCAAAAAAATCAATAAAAGCTGTTAGTAAATCAGGATTTTTCAACAAAAATAAAGGATGCGACTGAAAATCCAAGTGTTACCCGTTTTTTCTCTATTTCAATTGTAATGGTTTGATTAAAGGGGAGTACATCCAAAACGATAGCATTTTTCCCGGGGGTGATACCATGTTCAATTAAAAAGTTCAGGGTTTCTTTTTTATCTTCAATGTTTTCATGAATTCGTTTAATGATCACATGCGCATTTGCTGAAAAGTTCGAAAGCGGAATCAAGAATGCTGTGACATTTTCGCAGCCCGGAAATGGGTTCCCATGCGGACAAACCTGCGGGTCATCAAGGAGTGTTCTGAGTCTTTCTTCCAACTGCGGGGAAATGGCGTGTTCGATGCCATGGGCTTCATCATGTATCAGCGGCATGGGGACTTTCAGGATCTTAACCAGCAGCCATTCTGTCAGCATATGCCTGCGTGTGATGGAATAAGCTGCGTCTTTCCCGGTCGGAGTAAGGTGTACGGATTTCCGTCCGGAGACAGAAATCCAATTATCTCTCTGCATTCGTTTAAAGGTGACTGCAACAGTAGCAGCAGAGACACCCATTATTTCTGCCAGGCGGGCAGCGATGATCTCCCCGTGATCACGTTCCATGACATGCATGGACATTAAATAATCTTCAACAGTGTGAGTTGGGCGTGAATCAGCAGTCATAAGTGGATCTGTCAAAAATTAAATTGATCTCGATTTGTATTAACATAGACTATAGAAGAAAATTAGTATATACTAACGAAATTACGATTTATATACTAAGAATTATTTTAGCACGGCTGTTTGTTATGTCAAGGTTACCTGTTTTCAGCCGGATTGACTTGTTGTTTTTGGAGGTTCTTTATGCTGTTAGGGTTTCTGTTAGCGCTTCGAGAAGGTTTGGAGGCAGCACTGGTTATTGGTATGGTTTTGAGCATTCTGAATAAAATCGGAAGGTCAGACCTGAATCGCCTGGTTTGGGGCGGCTTGAGCCTCGCGGTTGTGATCAGTGCAATACTGGCGGGTTTTCTCACATTCCTGGGGATGGAGCTGGCAGGACCGGGTGAAATGATTTTTGAAGGGACTTCCATGCTGCTGGCGGCAGGCATTCTAACCTGGATGATCCTGTGGGTTCACCGGTCTAATTCAAACACCAGGAATGAACTTGAAGAAAAAACCCGCACGATGTTAAATAATAATAACGGACGCGGTATATTTTTCCTGGCCTTCCTGGCAGTGTTTCGGGAGGGGGTCGAATTGGCGTTATTCATGCTGGCAATACAACGCACTTCCAGCCCGATCAATAATTTTCTTGGAGCGGTCACAGGTTTACTGGGTGCAGGGATGATTGGCTGGCTGCTGTTTTCATCAGCCAATAAATTGAGCTTAAAGAAATTTTTCAGAGTAAGCAATATATTTTTGATCATATTTGCGGCTGGCATGGTGACATCTGGCGTGCATGAGTTTACAGAAGCAGGCATTATTCCTGGAATCATTAATCCGCTTTGGGATCTGGGATCCAATTTGAGTGATTCATCTCAACTGGGCTTGCTTCTTCAATCACTTGTTGGTTATCACAGTGCCCCAACCCTGGCTGAAATAATTGCTTATGTTTTATACCTTGGCGGAATTGGTATGTTTACCATGACAAAAAAGGAAATCAACGAGCCCCTGATTTCGCAGGCTGGAAGCTAGGTTTTCATAATTTATCCTGAGTGTTCAAAATACTCAGCAGAGTCAGAAAACATTTTCCTTTCAGTCCTGTTTAATTCCGGAAGCGTTGTAAAATAATACACAAGAAAGATCTTTAATCCTTGATAATCAACGATTGAAGATTTTTTTTATCTCTTTATAAAAGAAAATCGGATTACGTTATGACACTATCATTACCTGAGTTGTTGGTTGATTCGCACGTATATTTAGGGGAAGGTCCTTTCTGGGATGCAGTTGAACAAAAGGTGTACTGGGTGGATATTTTTGATTGTACTCTGCACCATTTTGCTATTAAAACAAAACAGGATGAATTGGTTCAACTGGGAAGCTGGATCGGCTGTGCTGGGCCAACAAAAACCGGTG
>CAZBRI010000541.1:0-2366 GCA_964494055.1 uncultured Anaerolinea sp. | reverse complement strand
GTGTACTAAACATTTTTCATCAGCATGGAAGGTTGAGCAGAAAATTGCTCAACCTTCCATCTTTTAACGGTCAAGTGTACACTTATTAAAACCAACCTTATGCATCGCAGACTCCTTGTTTTAGCTGGAAATACCCGTCTCGACCTGATGATCACCATCTTTGCAGGTTTTTTCACGGGCCTTTTAACCATCTGGCAAGCCTGGCTGCTGAGCAGCGTGATCAATGATGTTTTTCTAAACGGGCAGACTCTCATACAAGTGAAGGGAACGCTATTTTTGATTCTTCCTGCAGCCTGCGGCCGGGCGTTTCTGGCCTGGCTGATGGAAGTCTCCTCCCACGCTGCCGCCGGTAAGATCAAGTTTGATCTGCGCAGCCGGCTATTTGAGCACATCACATCACTGGGACCTGCCTATGCCCGTGGACAGCGGACCGGCGAATTAACCACCGCAAGCGTGGATGGCATTGAAGCGCTGGAAGCTTACTTCAGCCAATATCTTCCACAGCTGATCATTTCTGTCATCGTACCGCTATCCATTTTGGTCGTAGTTTTCCCGATCGACCTGCTTTCAGGTTTCATTTTCCTGATTACCGCCCCATTAATTCCATTTTTTATGATCATGATCGGCAAAGGGGCTGAGATCGTCACAAAAAGCCAGTATGACACGCTGCGCCTGCTGAGCGCTCATTTCCTGGACAGCCTGCAGGGACTGGCCACGCTCAAGATATTCGGGCAGTCCAAAGCACAGGCCGCCGTCATCGCTCAGACCAGTGAAAAATTCCGCAGCACAACCATGCAGGTGTTGAAGGTTACGTTTTTATCAGCCCTGGCCCTCGAACTTTTATCAACCCTCAGTACCGCTGTTATTGCAGTTGAAATCGGCTTCCGTCTTTTATACAACCGTATGGATTTTCAGCCTGCACTGTTTTTGCTGATCCTTTCGCCCGAGTTTTACATGCCGCTGCGTGCGCTCGGCGCGCGTTTTCATGCCGGCATGGCTGGCACAACCGCTGCAAAACGGATATTTGAAATTTTAGATCATCCCCTGCCTGCAGCAACTGTTCAGCAGGCTGGACCGGAGATCGATCTTCGTTCATCAGATTTCGAGCTGGTCATGCATAACGTCACCTTTTCATATCCCGGCGGGAATGAACCGACCCTTCAAGATATAAATTTATCCATTCACAGCGGGCAGCACGTTGCGATTGTCGGGAAAACCGGTGCCGGAAAAACAAGCCTGGTCAGCCTGCTGCTCGGATTTAACCAGCCATCAGACGGCACAATCTCCTTATTCCAAAATGGACCTGCAGGCCGGATAGATCTGCCAGTCGCTAATAAATTCATCGCCTGGGTTCCCCAAAAAGCCTACCTGTTCCATGACAGCCTGGCAGCCAATATTCGGCTGGCCGATCCGCTGGCTTCCATGGCACAGGTTATTGCGGCTGCACGATCCGCACACCTGCATGATTACATCGAGAGCCTGCCGCAAAAATACGAGACAATCATCGGCGAGGCGGGTGCCCGTCTATCGAGCGGGCTGGCTCAACGCCTGGCCCTGGCCCGCGCCTTCCTGAAGGACGCCCCGATCATCATCCTGGATGAACCTACCTCCGCCCTGGACCCCGAGACGGAATACCTGCTGGAACGGTCGATGCTGGAGTTGACCCGCGGGCGGACTGTAATTACCATCGCCCACCGTATGAACACCATCTACCGCTCAGACCAGATCATCGTTCTGGATAATGGGCAGATCGTGGAAAAAGGAACACATGCTGAGCTGCTGGGAAAACAGGGATTCTATGCTGGCATGGTTAATATATCCGGCAGCGAACCGATTGAACAGGAACCCATCCAAACCTGGTCAATACCGCCTGCCAAAGCACAACCTCCGCTGAAATTGGTTACCCTGCCCCCTGAAAAGGGCAGCACAAACACCTTCCTGCGATTGATCAGTTTCCTTCAGGGTTCCTGGCACCTGGCAGCCCTTTCCGTCATCATCGCAGCCTGCACCATCGGTTCCAGCACGGCCCTGATCGGGACATCCGCATGGCTGATCTCCACCGCCGCCCTGCATCCATCCGTTGCAGCTATCAGTGTGGCTGTGGTGGGGGTGCGGTTTTTTGGCATCACCCGTGGACTGTTCCGCTACAGCGAGCGGCTGATCTCGCACAACGTCACATTCCGGCTGCTGACCCGCCTGAGAACCTGGTTTTACGAGAAACTGGAACCGCTTGCACCGGCCCGCTTGATGGAATTCCGCGCCGGCGACCTGCTGGCCCGTGTAATAGGGGATGTGGATACGCTGGAGAATTTCTATGTCAGGGTCATATCTCCGCCATTGACGGCTATAATCGTGGGCATTTTCAC
>CAZBRI010000540.1:0-2370 GCA_964494055.1 uncultured Anaerolinea sp. | reverse complement strand
TATGAGTGGAAGATAGATTTATGGCGCGTTTGTTTTGCTGAAATGATAGTTTTTTATGATTTCATGACGTGGAGTGCGGGAACTAAAGACTTCTCTAGCCCATTGCATTTCGGGCACGGTTGATCATCATCAAGTAAATTGCTTTCCACGAAGCCTTCTCCGTTACACGCTTCACAAGGACTGGACAATACCGGCAGAAAACGCCGGTGAATTCCGGCAGCCGGTAAACCGGTCAGTTTCTGATACCTGCCCATGGCTTCGGTCATGCTCAAAGACCAGCCGCTGAACCTGCCAGTCTGCCCGCAGTCCGGACAGATCTCAGTGTTGAGGGTTACTGAACTTATGCCGGTATTGATGCAGCTGTGAATATACTTGCGTTTGTTTCGTAAATTGATGTTCATATTTCTCCTTTTTCCATCTGAAATCCATTTTGAGGTTCACAATTATCAAAATGGAGAGAAATCTCCTCATCAGGGGATAAAAAAATCACCACGCATCAGCGTGATGACCGGAGACTTATCCATAGAGACTATTTTTCGAGAATAAATTCTCGCGCATCGAGATCTGTTGATCTCAAGGCACCGCTGCCGTCTCCCGGTCGGTTGCCAGCCCAAAAAATGGGCTTTCCTGATGTTGCTGACATATTACCATGAAAAAATAAAAAATTCAATAGGATTTCTTCCCGGGCGGCATTCAAGTGCAATGGAAAATTCGTAAAAAATCACGACCAGTTATTAACTTTTGGGAAAATATATGCACCGGAGAAGACAAAGCCCTTTATTGGTATCTTCTGAAACGACCCCTGGCTTTCATATACAATTGTCGGATCGATTTCAAACCCAGCAGGGCAAAAGCTGAATAAATAATCCGGTGCCAATCTTTTTTAATACTTGCCGGGGCATTTTTAAAAGCCTGCCAGTAGGCTGTGATGGCAGCTTTGTACTGACCGCCTTCCACAAGGTAATAGGCATTTAAGCGATGTGCCCCGCCTGTGATTTTTCGCTCGTTTTTTGAAAAAATCGCTGCAAGACCGGGATCATGTTTCATCCATGAGATGATTTGAAAAGCTTCAATGCCAAAACCGGCTGTTTGAGACACGTTTTTTGCGTCAGCGTGATAACGTGCTGCGGCCAGGGTGAAAGGAATATGCACAATCGGTGCTGATGCTGCCATTCTCAACCATAATTGGTGATCAAGCAGGTAATGCAGCTCAGGGTTGATTAAGCCTGCCTTCTCAAGAACGGAGCGCCGCATGAAGACTGCCGGCTGACTGATGATCTTGAAACACATCAGGTCAGCCAGGTTGTAATCCGGAAATTTCTGGAGATTGATTGGTGTGCCGCTGCCATCCACTGAAAGCACGTTACCATAAACAATGCCTGCTTCCGGGTGTTCTTCAAAGGCTTTGACCGCCTGCTGGAAAGCCCCCGGCAGGTAATAATCATCCGAGTTTATCCAGGCGATGATGTCGCAGGAACAGCGCAGCATGCCTTTATTAATCGCCTCAGCCTGCCCGTTATCTTTTTCCGAGACCCAGCCGCTCAGCCGGTCTGAATACTTTTTGATGATCTCCAGGCTCGGATCGTTTGAGCCGCCATCCATGACAAAATATTCTGCTGCAGGAAAACTCTGGTCAAGCACAGACCTGATGGTTTGTTCAAGAAACTTTGCCTGGTTGAAGGATGGTGTAACAATCGAAATTCGCAAAGGGGGCATAAATTTACTTTTTGGGGTGAAGCAGGTCAAAAAGGAGATAACCTTTTCCCTGTGCCAGGACCGGGTATTGGGTGTTCAGCAGTGTTTTTAATCCGGGCTGACGATCGAATTCATCCATATCCGTAATCAGGAAATAAGATTTATTGGATGCCAGCTGTTTGAATGTCCGGGATAATTGTTTGATTTCCCCGGATGACGGCCAGGGGGTTGAATTTTGCCATCCATAATAAGCCAGCGGATAACCATAATCCGTACTCAATGCCAGCACGCCGGGCTGATGCCCTGTAACGTTGCCCACATTTAACCAGTAGGCCGCTTCCATCCGGTAATCATGGTTCCGCTGAGTGAGATAGGTGTTCAATGTATAGAGTAATAATGTAATAACTATAATCCCGGCCGCACCGGTCTGCAGGTTGAATGAAATTCCGGGCTTACTGCCAGCTTTGGCAGCTATATTGCCGGGTTTTGCAGCACTGAATACCGGGATGATTACTGTTGAAAGTTGTCCGATACCCAGTGCCAGGATCGGGATGATGGGCAGGCTGTAATAATCATGACTGGAAATGTGATGGGCAAAAGTGAAGCCGAATAACAGGTAGGCTGCCCAAAGTCCACCCTGGAATATTTTCGATGGTTTGCTGCTGAAAATCAGCC
>CAZBRI010000539.1:0-2371 GCA_964494055.1 uncultured Anaerolinea sp. | reverse complement strand
GATAGCTTCAGGTGACTGGAGTTCAGACGTGTGCTCTTCCGATCTGCAGCCCGTTGATTGAATACGGCAGCGATCATCATATATTGATAATTGATAAAAGTACTTGTACCCTTTACGAAATTTATGATGCCAGTAAAAGCGGCAGTAACTGGAGCGGCGGGTCAGGGGCAATTTGGGACCTGGCGTCAAATTCAATGCGTTCGGCAGGCTGGACCTCAGCAGATGCTGCCGGGCTGCCGATTCTGCCAGGATTGGTGCGGTATGATGAAATTGTCAGCGGCAAGATCGAACATGCGCTGCGGTTTACAGCATCACAGACCAACCGGTATACCTGGCCGGCCAGGCATTTAACGAGTAATGATTCCAATACCGATATCCCGCCCATGGGTGCACGTTTCAGGCTGAAGGCAGGCTATGACATATCCGGCTATTCAGCCGAGATGCAGATTATTCTGACTGCGATGAAAAAATACGGGATCATCCTGGCGGATAATGGTTCAGATTGGTATGTGTCCGGGGCACCTGATGACCGCTGGGATAATGATATGCTGCATACCCTGGATGCTTTGACCGGAAGCGATTTCGAGGCGGTGGATAGTACCGGAATTCAGGTTTCTGCTGATTCAGGACAGGTCAAGCCGATGGGATTTAGTATCAGGGGTAATACAGGCAGCAGCAGTGTGACCCTCACTTATACCGACGGAACAGAAAAAACGGTCGTATCAGATAAAAAAGGGAACTACGTGATCAATGTTCCTGTTAACTGGACAGGCAGTGTAACACCATCAAAGACAGGCGTGCCCTCGTTCTCCCCGGTGAGCCGTTCGTACAATGCACTTGATTCGCAGCAAATTTCTCAAAATTTCCGGCTGAACTCAATGAAAAGCTTTGTTTCCAATGCCGGAAAGGATGGCTACCTGCTCGAATCCCAGCTTACCCCCGGGACTGGTGGATTCATGGATGCGAAGGGCCAGATGATATTTCTTGGGGATAATTCCCTGAATATGCAATACCGGTCAATATTGTCATTCGCAACCAGTTCACTGCCTGATAAAGCGGTGATCGTATCTGCTGACCTCTACCTGACAAGGCAATCGGCGACCGTTGAAGAACCCTTTACAAATCTTGGCACGCTGTCAATAGATATCCGAAAGTTGTTTTTTGGCCGGAAAGCTAATCTTGGACTGGATGATTTTTCTGCAATTCCCGGTTTGGCGGGTGCAGGGACGATCAGTTCAACGGCTGATTCAGGTGTGTATCACAGCAGCCTGGATGTATCCGCTTTTCCTTATATCAATTTAAAAGGTGAAACCCAGATGCGGCTGGCATTTTCATTGCCGACTGACAGTGACCTGACAGCGGATTATTTATCCATATACAGCGGTAATGCCCCTGTTTATGCGAACAGACCTACGCTCAGAATATTATATTACCTGCCCTGACTCATGCCAAGATTAGAAAAAGCCTCCTGCAGTTTTTGGCAGGAGGCTTTTTATATTATTACCTGGTCAGGTTTGAAAATTCCTGGAGGGATTTGTAATAGGGTTCAATACTGGGTATGAAATGCTGTTCATTTTTGGCATGAGGTCCGATGCCGGTCTGCCCCCAGACGACAGCCTGGCCGCCTGGCGCGAAGCGGGCACTGGTGCCGGGAAGTTTGCGTCCGATTTTTGGATCTGAACCGGAAACGTTCCTGACAGCCTGGATGAGGGCTTTGAGCGATTCATTCTGAGGGCTGCAGGCAACCCCGTCTTCCATGACGGAATAGGTGACTTCCAGTCCATTTTCGGCACAGTAGGCATCTACAGCCATTTTAAGGGCGGCAGTGTCATCCTGCGGAATTGGACGGATTTCGACACCGAGGATGCCATGCGCGGCAGTGACGTTGTAAACGCCTGGTGTTCCGACTTTGATGAAGGGGAATTTGGCCTGTGACTGCCAGCCGTCTGCAGCTTTGAGAGTGAAATGCTTACTGAAGATCTCATTCAAAGCGCCTCGGGCATTGATTAATTTTTCGCTCAAATCTGCGGCACCGGCGACACCTGAATGACCTTTTGCGCCGTGTGCTATCACATCGAAGCGCATTACACCACGGTTCTCAACGCAAATCTCACCAAAAAGCTCGGTTCCTTTTTCTCCTGTACGTTCCCCTGCGATCATAAAGGTTGGTACATAACCGCTTTCCTGTTTAAGAAGTTTAAGCACCTGAGGTGTGCCCCAGGATTCTGTTTCGCCATTTTCTTCATTCCCGACGAGCAAAAGAGAAATATTGGGATTGTAATTTCCGCTCTTGAGTGCATCTTTCATCCAAACCATGTAGGTAGCGACCACCGTTTTCATATCAGCAGCCCCGCGGCCATGCAGGTAATCT
>CAZBRI010000538.1:0-2373 GCA_964494055.1 uncultured Anaerolinea sp. | reverse complement strand
AGCCGGTTCCCGCCAGGAAACCACCCATGACAGGGTAGGGGATAAAACGTACCAGTTTGCCAAGCCCAAAATAGCCCAGAATCAGGAACAGGCAGCCGGTTAATAATGTAGTGAGTGAAATAGCCACCAGGACGGTGACCAGCTTTTCAGGTCCCGGGTGAAGCGCTAGGCTGCCAACCAGTCCGGCGGCGACCACGGCCAGCATGACCGTCGGGCTGTCCTGGGAGCTGCTGAACACCCCCGGTACTCTGCTGATCAATGCCGTCCCAATCAGGAGCACGACCGAACTGACCAGGGAAATACCGAAACCGTAAGGGAGAAAAACGGCAAGATCGCCGGAAAAAATCAATGAAGCAATTGAAAGTGCGTAGATCACTTCCAGCATGCCAGTCATCGTTCCCATCATCAGGCCTGGAAGCAGGTTTTTCGGCTGTATTTCCTCATGTACCCATTCCATAAATCCATGCGCATTAGAAATAGCCAAGCTGACCTCCCGTATTTTTTTAGATGACGGTGAAGGACTGTAACTTCATAAAATTGGTTCATTATATCTGGATTTATTCTAGAAATATATCTGAAAATATCTTGTTATTCATGATCGCTTGGACCAGACCATTGACACTGAAGGCGCGCCGGATAGGATTTAATTAGGCTGTTTGCTGGAATTCTCACCCGCGCCCACCTGCTTGTCTATGAAATCGAGGCGAGAATGACATCCGGCCTCACTGAAATCGAACACCAGCAAATGGTTGCGCTGTTGGAACGATGCTGCAAAAATTTGGAGAAACCGGCACAGCCAGGATCGAAGAAACGCTAAAAAAGCCAGGTCTAAGTGGATTGTCCACTCAAACCCGGCTTTTATTCTGGCGTTATTCTGCTTTCAGGCCTGTTTTTGCGCAGGCACCGACAGCCCGGCATAGAGCTGTTCGGCTGCGAGCAGGATAAACATAAAGAGGTTTGGTGATCCGTCAACAGCCATACCAACCAATCGTCTGGCTGCAACTGCCACCAGCACAAACAATGACGACCTCAGCCCGATCTGAAGCGAGTTGGAGCGATAGGCACAATAGCCCCAGAGCGCGTTTGAACATACTTTGGAATGATTCCGGAATAAAACTATTTTCCTGGTCGGAGGGGGACAGGTAAGACTTGCGATGGCCCCCAGACTTCCACGGTTACGTTCAAGGCTAAGGTATGAAGTTCATTCATAAGGGTTGCATAGGTTTCAGTGCTGGCTGCGCTCGCCCAGCTCGCCAGGTCAGCAAACTCTGTTGTGGTGACAACCTGCCATTCACCAGCAGCTGGCCGGTAGGACCGAAATTCTACTACACCAGGAATCGAAAGTATTCTTGGAACTGCTACCTTGACCCAAGCATAAAACGCCTCCGCCTTGTCGGGATGGATATTGTACTTTGTTACTGAGAGTACCATATGAATTCTCCTTTGCATTTCCCTGATTTTGAACACAAATTGTTTACACGTTTAAAGCACGTTGATTGATGTTAATTATACAGAGATCAAAAATATATACAATTTTGGGATTTATTTCACAAATATTTTCAAGATGGTCTCCAAGTTCTCAAGTACGGTTGAGAAAAATCATCCAGGATTACAACTCGCGCAAAAGGAATATTATCTGGATCACAAGGCGCTTTACATCCGCGCGATGAACTTGTCATCCGACCAGTGTCCAATGCTATGTTAACCAGCGTTCTTTGCCTTGATTCCCGGGATCGCTTCTGTTGCAATACGTTCAAGCATCTCACGATTCATACACCTATCAGATTGCATGGCTGGATAATCGTAGTAAAAGATAAACTCGCTGATCCCAATTTCATAATAACGGCCAACGAAATCATGGAAGGCGTCCAGCGAAGCAAACGGAGTCTCAACGGTTAACCCCACCAGAAATGAGCGTGTAATTTCGGCGGGATCGCGGCCAATTTTTGAGCAATACTCGTCAAGCTGTGCGCTTCGCTGACGGATCACATCCAGCGATTGTTGGGCTGTTAGATTCCAGCCGCCATACGTATTCCAGCTATCGGCATATTCAGCCACAATTTTCAAGGCTGTTCGACCGGCTGCTGCAAGGACCAGAGGTGGGCGTGGCTTTTGGATTGCGGGCGGGCGCATGCGCGCATCCGTGACCTGGTAGTAGCGCCCTTCATATGTGGTCGTATCCTGGCGGAGCAGTTGATCAACAATCTCAACTGTTTCCCGAAAGCGCTGCACCCGTTCTGCTGTTGACCAGTTCTCTACCCCTGTCATTCGGTGGCTGGGATCCCGTTCAGAAGTTGCTCCAATGCCCAGCGCCAGCCGCCCATTGGAAATATGGTCCAATGTCTGCGCCTGCCGGGCAATCACTGCCGGGTT
>CAZBRI010000537.1:0-2380 GCA_964494055.1 uncultured Anaerolinea sp. | reverse complement strand
CGCGGCATCGATCAATGCTTCCTGCGGGATTAGTCCCACCAGCTCGCTGTGATGGATACCTACTCCATATCGTGCTGTTTCCCGGCGGATTGTTTCCACCACCCTGGCGATGGGTGTCTGCCGGTAGTCCGTGAGGTTCATCGAAACCTGAGCCTTTCCATCGACCAGGAAACCAGCCGCTTTGACAAAACGGAACCCTCCGGATGATTGCCGCATGGCTTTGGCGATACTCTTCGCAATTGAAACATCCCCTGTCGTCAGGTAAACATTAAAAGCCACCAGCGGGGCTCGGGCACCGATCACGGTTGCGCCGGCGCTTCCAAGATGTGCCGGACCGAAATCCGGTTTTCGTTCCGGTGCTGTCACCACTTCGAGTTTCAAACCCTCGTATTGACCTTTTCTGATCACTTCCAGGTTAGTTCTCTCTGGCCGGGTGGCAGCTACTTCATATAAATAAACCGGTATTCCAAGATGTAAGCCAACCCTTTCACCCAGCCTGCGTGCCATGTCAACGCATTCAGCCATGGTCACACCTGCTATCGGGACGAATGGAACAACATCAGTTGCACCAATTCTGGGATGTTCACCGCTATGCTTGTCCATATCGATCAATTCAGCAGCTTTTTTTATTGCCAGGAAAGCAGCTTCTTCCACATTCCCCGGGGAACCGGCGAAGGTTAGTACAGTACGATTATGGTCATTATCAGACGACCGGTCCAATACCTTAACCCCGGCTGAAGCAGCCGCTGCGACGATTTGATCCACCACTTCTGGTCTTCTGGCTTCGGAAAAATTAGGGATACATTCAACGATTTTGTTCATGTCTCAATCCATTTCATCCAGGGATTATTTCTAAATAAGATAATATTTATCGGCTGAATTATGCCACATACAATGCCGATATTGGAAAAATCATTTAAATGAAAATGCCATTAACTTGTTTGTTTCCGGGCAAATTCTCCGATACGGCTGAGTGCTTCTTTGCTTTCCGGGATCAGATCACCAAAAGCCTGGAAATCATGTGTCATATTTTGCCATGTATCAAGTTTCACATCCGCTCCCTTCGCATTTGCCGCGCTGAAAAATTCACAAATCATGCTGTAAAGGATCTCTGCTGAACCAACCTGAATATAAATTGGAGCCAGCCCTTTGAGATCTGCATACACAGGAGAAATGACAGGGTTTTTCGTTTCAGTATCCTGGTGAAACCATTTTGACCACTGCTCAGGCATTTCTTTGATAACCCAGTCATATTTCCCGTTTTCTATCATGCTGATTCCGGGATTGGAAATGTCCGTCCAGGGACAGATACAAACAACACCTGACGGCTGAGGGAGTCCCGCTTCACGGATCGATTGCAGCAGAGCTAATGTTAAATTACCACCGGCTGAATCACCTGCCACCAGCAATTTGCCGGGTTCAACACCAGTTTCCAGCAGCCACCTGTAGGCAGCCATTGCATCTTCAATTTGTGCCGGATATGGATGCTCTGGGGTCAATCTGTAATCCAGTGCAAATGTGCGGGATCCGGCAGTTAGGGTTACCAGCGAGATGAGGTTCTGATGCGTAATTGAGTGATATGTATAGCCGCCTCCATGCAGGTATAACAGGGTCCGCTCAGTTTTTACACCTATAGGCTCATACCATGCGCCTTTGATAGGCTGAGAGACAGCTTGGATGTTAATCTGTTCAAAAGCAGGCGACCTGAACAGGAATGAATCTTCATATTCACGGGAGTCTTTGATATCTTTCATTCGAAAGCCAATCAAAGTCTGCTTTTTAATAAATAAAGTAGATACCTCGAGATCCCAGCTCCAGCCCGGTAAAAGTGGTCCTTTTAAAATTCTACGAATCGATACAAAAAGCATCGAATAAAAGAAAATGAGCAGACTTCGTATCTTAAACTTCAGCCTGCCGTGAAGGGTGAATGGAGGGGTCGGATTATTTTTCATTTCAACACCTATTTTCAAGGGGACGCTAAGTTAAATTTCTTTGAGAAAACCGTATGATTTTTTCCAGGAATAAAACTGACAAATTTTCCCTTTTCTGGCTTCAAACCCTTGAATTATAATATTTAACCGGAATGGTTCAATAGCGCAATATTAAAATCATTTATTTGCACAAATTATCGATTGAAATTTATGAACTATTTACTGTAAAATCATGACAAAATAATCTTACAATTTCTATTTACTTTTCTATTTATATTTACTCAATGGAGTATCACATGTCCCTAAAATGGTGGCAGAAAGCAGTTTTTTACCAGATCTATCCTCGATCCTTCGCAGACGGCAACGGAGACGGAATCGGTGATTTCAAGGGCATCACTGAAAAACTCGATTACCTGAAAGACCTCGGAATTGATGCATTATGGTTATCC
>CAZBRI010000536.1:0-2386 GCA_964494055.1 uncultured Anaerolinea sp. | reverse complement strand
TTTCAGGTGACTGGAGTTCAGACGTGTGCTCTTCCGATCTAGACTCGGCGGTTTATAGTGTTGTCTTTTTTTTCAGGGTCCGCTACAAGGTAAGCGGCGATAAGACCAATTGGAGTGAAGGTTATGCAATGCAGCCCATTGGCGGAAAGTTTGTTTATGATCTGAAATCCTCCAGTTTGAGTGATTTTAATAAAATTAAAGAGCCGGTCGCGTGGGTTCAGTTTCAACTGGTGACGACCGATAAAAGCGGGAGCATTATCGCCCGCAGCCAGGTTTATGCGGATAAACTCACGATATCATCCCTTTGTCCCTGAGTTACATCTTTTTTTTGTGTGCATCGTATATCTTCTTAGGAGATAAAGGATTATGACTGCACACGAAAAACATCATGTTCCCTGGTATTTATGGCCTTTCTGGCTCATTTGGAAATTACTGGCTACAGTTGTTGAGTTGGTCGGACGATTTACTGCAATGGTCATCGGGATGGTCTTGATCCTGGTTGGGATTCTGTTAACTTTGACGGTCATTGGGTCAATTATCGGAATTCCATTAGCAGTAATCGGTTTTTTGTTGTTATTGAAAGGTATTTTTTAGAATTATTACCCGAAATTGACCAGGTTCTGCATATGGGCGGATTTTTTGGGACCTGGTCTAGAAGGTAATACCAAATTGTAATAAGCTGTTGGTCAGTGTAATCTGATAATTTTGAAGAAAATTTGATATAAATTACCCCATATTTATCATATCCAATAATAAATTCAGCAGGAGGGCATGATGGAAATTAATTTGTATAAAAGAATATTGGGCAGTATGCTGGGCGGGGCCGCAGGTGATGCTTTAGGGGCACCTCTTGAATTCATGCGGCTCAGCCAGATACAAAAAAGATATGGTCAGAATGGCCTCGATCACTATATTGAAGGCGCAGGGGATAAAGGATTTATTACAGATGATACCCAAATGACCCTTTTTACAGCCGAAGGGCTGTTATGCAGCCGGCAGGCCGGGATAATGAATGGCGGCAGGAAAACAGAAATTGATCTGGTATTTCGCTCTTATCAACGCTGGCTTCTGACGCAGCGGCAAATAATTAATTTGCCGCCTGAAGAAGCAGAACAACTAGATCGCGGCTGGCTGATCAAAACCGGTGAATTGTTCTCTATCCGGGCTCCGGGAAATACATGTTTATCTGCACTTCGAAGCGGCGAATGCGGTCACTGGGATCAGCCGATCAATAACAGCAAGGGCTGCGGGGGAATCATGCGGGTTGCTCCCGTTGGTCTTCTCTATTACACAAATCCAGTGCAGGCGTTCCGTTCTGCCTGCCAGGCTGCAGCCATCACCCATGGACACCCCAGCGGTTACCTGACAGCTGGCTGCCTGGCTTCGATAATCGCTTTCATTTTACAGGGTTTGGATCTTAAAACTGCCATTGCTTCAACCATCGAGATTTTGAAAACCTGGCCGGAACACATGGAGTGTTTAAAGGCAATCGAAATGGCATTGAAGCTTTACGAAACAGATGATTTTTCCCTTGAAAAAATTCAAATGCTTGGCGAGGGCTGGGTTGGGGAAGAAACTTTGTCTATCTCGATCTACTGTGCTCTTATATTTCAATCGGATTTTAAAGGCGGGGTGCGTGCTGCAGCCAACCATAGCGGAGATTGTGACAGTACTGGTGCTGTTACCGGAAATATTCTGGGTGCTTTACTGGGCAGCGATTCCATTCCAACAGACTGGATAGACAACCTTGCAGAAGCCCGGGTGGTCGAGAAGTTGTCGGGTGATATTCTCAAAGTGCTTGCTGGGGATCCCGAAACCATGCTGCCTTCCTGGATGGATAGTTACCTATCAGATTAAACAAAAATTTAGTTTGAGATTGGACTGCTTTAAGCCTGGATTACCTTTTTTCGCAAAGCAAGCAGCAGCTTTTTTATCTCTGGCAGGCGCAGTACAAGCAGCAGTATGACAATTGAACCATATAACAATGGCTGTTGAATATTCCCCTGCAGCCTGCCTATATTCCCTTTTACCGACAACAAAAAATGGATCACGACCAGGGGTGAAATAATATACACAAGCCGGTGCAGCTTTTTCCAGTTCTTCCCCATTTTTTTCATCATTATTTTGAATGAAGTAAGAGCCAGTGCCAGTAATAAAAGGAAAGCCAGCAGGCCGAGTATGATATACGTTTTCGTGCCAACATCTTTTAGTATGGAATTGAAATTAAAACCATAATCCAATCCCAGGAAAATAAATAGATGGATGAACGCATACATGAATCCATAAAGGCCCAGTGCCTTCCGTCTGATCAGCAATTCTTTCCAATTCATCAGCCAGCTGAGATCGGAAGAGCGTCGTGTAGGGAAAGAGTGTTCAGAGCCGTGTA
>CAZBRI010000535.1:0-2395 GCA_964494055.1 uncultured Anaerolinea sp. | reverse complement strand
TCCTGACTGTGCGACATGCTCCGGAATAGGTGTGCGACATCACCGGAATTCGCAACCCGTTTAGTAAAATTGGATCGATTGGGTTAAAATCAGGTTCAAGTGCACCAGGTATTTCACAGTTTGGCAGCTTAAAGATTAAGAAAACAGGAAAATAATTAATTGATGACAGCTCAAGCTCAACCCAGCGGGAAGGATCCAACACCAGCATTGAAGGTACTGGAAGCAGCACATCATTTTTCAACATTGCCGATGGATGTTAAAGATTCACTGGCCCGGCAAATGATCCCCCGCGTATACGAACCCGGGAATGTGATCTGTCTTGAGGGTGATAAAGGCGAATATATCTATTTTGTTGAAAAAGGCTGGGTAAAATCTGTGCGGACTGCCACTGATGGAAGGGAACAGGCCGCGCTCTTTTTGCATGATGGGGAGATCATAGGGTCGGAAGCAGTATTCACAGCGGGAACATATGAACTTACATCCATCACGCTCGAAAAAGTATACACGTGGGCTGTACCTGCCGGGGTTTTGAAAGTTTTGGTCACCCGTAACCCACCCCTGGCCATGGTTTTCCTGGAACTGCTGGGTGCCAGGGTGAACTATTACATTCAGCTGGTGGAAGACCTTGGATTACGAAGCGTGCAGGCCCGAATTGCCCACACACTTCTAGATCATGTTGAGATAAAAGATGGGATGCTGGTTGTTCCCCGCCGTCCATGGACAACTTTGGATGCAATGGCAGCCCGCCTGGGAACGGTCAGGGATGTGTTGAAAAGGGCTTTGAATGTGTTTGAAGCGGATGGGGTTTTACGGTTAGAACACAACAGGATCGTGATCCTGGATGCGCAAAAACTGGTGGAACGCGGGAAAGCCTAAATTGAACAGCCGGCAGCTATCCCCTTTTCGCACTCATTGCCGATAAACTGCCGATAAACTGCCGATAAATTGCCGATAAAGCGAGAAAGGAATTGTAGAAAAACTATTCTTGACTTTGATTATGAAATATATTATGCTTAATGAGAAATCAGGATATCAGAATATCAGAAAGTGAGAATCGAATGTCAGAATATTTACAGGTTCGCAGTAATGGCCAAATTACCTTGCCAGCACCTGCCCGGCGAAAAGCAAAAATAAAAGAAGGAGATTTGCTTGAGGTTGTTGTGGATACAGATGGAACTATCCGCCTGGTTCCTAAAATGGCTGTTGATCGGGCTCTAGCGGAAAAATATCAACTTGATGATATAGCATGGGCTCTTCAGCAAAGGGAAAAAGCTGGTTGAACCGCATCATTGTTTGTGACACAGGACCGTTGATCCATTTGACGGAGGCTGGTTCAATTGATTTAATTAAAATGGCAGGTTCGGTTTTTATTCCACAAATAGTTGCGGATGAGTTCGCTAATAATTCAATATCTACGATCTTGTCTGACTGGTTGATGGTTACAACGCTTGATGTTGAAAATCAAAAAGTGGTAAAAAAATGGGTAAATGAAATAGAACCAGGCGAGGCTTACTCAATTGCATTGGCAATTCAGATAAAAGCAGATTGGTTATTGAGTGATGATGCCAAAGCCAGAAAATTCGCCGAAAACCTTGGTTTGGAAGTACATGGTTCAATCGGCTTATTACTTTGGGCTGCTGCTAACAGGTATGTAACAAGTAAAAAAAAAAACTTTGATGTTACTTAGTGCGTTAAAAAATTCTTCATTGTGGTTATCAGAAAAGGTTTACAAAGAGGCCATAATGGTAACTAATATGCTCTTTTCAGAATAATTGCTGATATATTTATGGAAGAGTGCATATTTATTACAATAATGAATGGTCAAAAAAAAACTGGTTCAATCCTAATTTCTATCTTTTTTTTCTATTATCCCCTGGAGAATTGTGAATGAATGGTTCCCTGCCGGAACGGGCTGAAACACGGTCCGGAATGGTTTTTGTGATGATCTCCGCCTTATTGTGGGGAACCGTGGGTGTGACTACCAGGGCGATATACAACGTCTCATCCGCCAATCCTTTGTCGATTGGATTCTTCCGGCTGACAATAGGTTCAGCAGCCCTGCTGCTTGCAGGATTCCGGATCCTGAAATGGAAGCTTTTCAAAGTACCCCGTCCGGACCTGATGCGTATGGCCGCAACCGGTATCTTGATGGCCTTTTACCAGGTAAGTTTCTTTACTGCCATCCAAACGCTGGGTGCGGCTGCAGCGACGCTGATCACACTGTGTACCGCCCCGGCGATTGTTGCAGTTCTTTCCACCTTTGTTACAAAGGAAAAAATAACCCTGCGTATCCTGGCTGCCATGGTCTGTGCGTTGATTGGAACCAGCCTGCTGATGAATGCCGGACCAGCTGATAAACAATTTTCTGCCAACATGGCTGGTGTCGGGTGGGCAT
>CAZBRI010000534.1:0-2414 GCA_964494055.1 uncultured Anaerolinea sp. | reverse complement strand
ATATCTCAACGGCTCTGAACACTCTTTCCCTACACGACGCTCTTCCGATCTGATGGAATGAACAAGAATATCGATCTGCCCAAACCGTGCGGCAGCTTTTGCGGCAACAGCCTTGATCTGTTCATCAGAGGCTACATCACATTGTTCAACAAAATCGACATTGAGCTGGGCTGCCAGCGGTTTTACCCTTTTTTCCAGGGCTTCACCAGCGTAACTGAAACCCAGCTGCGCACCTTCGCGGGCAAAAGCCTGGGCGATCGCCCAGGCGATTGATTTATCATTTGCCAGACCAAAAATCAAAGCATTCTTACCAGTTAAAAGACCCATTCTTCCTCCAAAGTAATTATCCGGTTACTAAAAACCGCCATGGAAATGATTTCCATGGTTCAGGTACACTATATAAACCCACACGTGCGCCAATGGTCACGTTTGCGTCAGAAATCACTATCCCGGGTTCAATCCACAATCCATTTCCCTTACCGGTCAGATCAATTCCATTAAATGATCCGTCTATCCCCAGTGCTTTTGTCAATTTTGCCGGTCCATTTGTCCATTCTGAAGGTTTTACACCAGGCCTGCGGGCTTTGATGCATTCAATCCCCGTCTCAATAGCTACAGACCTGATCAGCACGGCAGCTGGAAATCCTTCAGCCTCAGTCACCACATTCAGCATCCAGTGCATCCCGTATGTAAAATACACATAGGCTGTTCCTGCCCTTCCGTACATGATCTTTGTTCTCTCTGTCAGGCCGGCCTTTGCATGGCAGGCCCGGTCATCCTCTCCGATGTAAGCTTCGGTTTCAGTAATCCGGCCGCTGACCAATTCACCATCCAGAATTCGGAATAACCGCGCTCCAAGTAATTGGCGTGCAGTATTCAAGGTTGGTTGTTGATAAAAATCATTTTGGAGAGGCTGAAATTCTGTGGAAAGCATTCACTTACCGGAATTTACCGGCCAATGCCGCCGGTCCCCGATAACTTCCACACGCCAGATGTGCCTGTCGGGGTGATACTGAAATGAACATAGGGCGGTATTTTCCAGCCGTAACCGCGGACCCTGTGCATTTGGCTGCGGTGTGATCCCTAAAATGGCATACAGGGTCATATTCAACAGCGCACCATGTGTTACAACAAGATATTTCCCCGGGGGATTTTTTAATAAACTTTGCAGTGCCTGCCCGGCACGCAGGTACAAAGCCCAATCGCTTTCGCCGGCATCTTCAGCAGCATTGTAAGGATTTCGAAACTCGGGGTATGGATGATTCGATTTTATCTCATCAATTGTCAGCCCGGAGCGTATCCCCATATCCCGCTCAACCCACACCGGTTCCTGCCTGATGGCAGTGATCATTAGTTTATCGGAAATGATCTCTGCTGTTTCACGCGCACGGCTGAGCGGACTCGTTATGACAGTATCAAAACCGGCACATTCTGCCTGCCACCGGTCTGCCAAAGCATTTGCCTGTGCCCTCCCGGTTTCAGACAGCGGGTAATCCCTCAGACCCTGCATCCTGTTTTCCAGGTTTCCGACTGATTCACCATGCCGTATAAACGTAATATGAAAATCTTGCGGGTTGGAGGTTGTCATTTTTATTTGCAGGTTATCTTTTGGCAAATTTAGGCACGAATGACCAGGAATTCATGGAAAAGAAGTGAATTTACGGTTCTTTCTTAAGCAGGTATACAGGTCTGTTTTTAACTTGCTGGAAAATATAACCGACATAAACGCCGATAAATCCCAGCAATATCATTATGATCCCGCTTGCGATTAATATAACGGCCATAAGCGAACTCCAGCCGCGAACAATTTGATCATATTGACCGGTAAACCATAAAAACAAAACATACAATATTTGTAATGCCGCAAGGATCAAAAACCCGCCGCCTGCGCTCAAACCGATATATAACGGCATCAGCGAAAAGGAGAATATGGCGTCCGAAGCGAGACGCACCATTTTTAGTAAAGAATATTTCGATTTTCCTGCCACTCTTTTGGGTTCATTATATGGAAGGATAGCGCTTTTATAACCCATCCACGAGATCATCCCCCGCAAAAACCTGTGATATTCCGGCATGCATTTTAAAGCATCCAGTGCCTGCCGCGAGAGAGCCCGAAAATCTGCCGCACCCTGCTGCACCTGTGTTCCGCTGATGCGGTTAAGCAGCGAATAAAATGCGTTGGAAGTCAACCGTTTAAAGGAAAGCGATGTATCAGAATCGATCCGCATCCCCTGCACAATATCATAACCCTGCAGCACCAGCTCAATCATCTGCCCCAGCATTTCCGGGGGATGCTGCCCATCGCCATCCATCGAAATGATCACGTCACCATCAGCATGATCCAGGCCGGCAGTCAGGGCTGCCTGGTGGCCAAAATTACGGCTGAGGAAAAGCGGCTGAATTCTTTCATCACG
>CAZBRI010000533.1:0-2445 GCA_964494055.1 uncultured Anaerolinea sp. | reverse complement strand
GATCTAGAAGCTGATCCACGCTCTGGAAAAATTTCGAATGAATCCCCCCTTGGAAAAGCATTGATTAATCATCACCCAGGTGATATTGTTTCAGTCGATGCTCCCGGCGGGGCATTTAAAGTAAAAGTGTTGAAGACTACCTGATAAACCGGGGCAGTTTTTTATATACGCCCCGCGCGCGTTCTGCAGACAGCAGAATGCCTTTGCGCGGGGTTTTTAATATCTCATAGTAAAAGGTAAATTTTTCTCATGTCTGAATATAACTCTCTTGAACAAATTAGGTTACAGAAAATTATTGATCTTCGGGCAGCCGGTGTTGAACCGTATCCCACACGTGCAGCCCGTACTCATACCGCCGCGAAAGCAATTTCAGAATTTGAAACTGCTGAAGCTGCCGCAAACGGCGGCCCGATTGAGGAGATCAAGGTAACCCTCACCGGACGAATCAGGGCAGCACGTGCCATGGGTAAATTAACCTTTGCTCATATTGAAGATGGTACCGGCAAGATACAATTATTCCTGCGCATCAATGAACTTGGACAGGAACAAATTTCTTTTTTTGACAAAATGTTTGACATCGGTGATTTTGTTCAGGCATCCGGCTTGATGATGCGGTCCAGAACAGGTGAAATCACTCTACACGTCCATGAATTCAGCATGCTCTCCAAGGCGGTCTCTCCCCTCCCGGCAGATAAAGATGTGAAGCAGGAGGACGGAAGTGTTATTCGATATTCAGCCCTTGAAGGTGCGGAGCTCAGGGCACGACAGAGATATTCAGACCTTGCGGTCAACCCTGATGTGCGCGAGACCTTTCGAAAAAGAGCCAGGGTTGTTTCATCATTGCGCCGATTTCTCGATGGCCACGATTTCCTTGAAGTTGAAACGCCCATACTCCAGCCAATTTACGGCGGTGCTGCCGCCAAACCATTTACAACTTTCCACAACCAATTAAAACAACAGCTATACCTGCGGATTTCATTTGAACTCTACCTTAAAAGGCTCCTGGTTGGTAATCTGGAACGCGTTTATGAGATCGGCCGGGATTTTCGTAACGAAGGGGTATCTTTCAAACATAATCCGGAATTTACTCAATTGGAATTCTACTGGGCTTATGCGGATTATCTGCAGGTGATGGAACTGACAGAGCAAATGGTCTCAACGGTTTGCAAAGAAGTTAATGGTACTTTCAAGATCTCATACCAGGGAAAAGACATCGACTTCACACCGCCCTGGAAACGAATAGAAATGCGTCAGGGTATCCTCGACATTACAGGCATTGATATTTATGCCCATACAACCCCCCCTGCACTTTCAGAAGCCATCAAAAACAAAGGCTACAATCCCCCAGCCAGGGCAACACGCGGCAAATTGATTGATTTCCTGGTCGGCGAATATCTCGAACCAACGTTGATTCAACCAACATTTATTTATGATTATCCGCGCGACATCTCACCCCTGGCAAAATCAAAACCTGGTGACCCCCTCACCGTTGAACGGTTTGAAGGTTATGTGGCAGGTTTTGAACTGTGCAACGCCTTTACAGAACTCAATGACCCTCTGGACCAGGAACAAAGATTTTTAGAAATGGGTCGAGATTATACTGCGGAAGATGAAGAACTAAATTTAATGGATGATGATTACCTGCGTGCCATGCGTTACGGGATGCCGCCCAATGGCGGGTTTGGAATGGGTGTTGACAGGTTAACCATGCTCCTGACTGATAAACACTCCATTCGTGAAGTTTTATTATTCCCGCATTTGCGGAATGATGAACAAGGTACTGCAGATACAAACGAATAATATCCAAGAGATAATGCATAATGTCGATATAAGGCATTATGCATTTTTTAAAATAATATTTGAATGATAAATTTATCCTTTTTTATTGGAGAAGAAGATGGCTGATACTTTTCAATGCCCTAATTGCGGTGCTCCACTGGATTATCATGGAAATGACCCGATCATCAGGTGTCCATACTGCTCGGGTTCTGTGATCGTACCTGATAATTTACGCAGCGCTCCGGCATTTTCGAAAAAGAAGGATAATTTCACATTAAGCGGCCAGAATAATATGGCGAACCTGGTTGAAAAAGCCAGGAAATTAAAAATCGTTCGAGACCTGGCACTAAAAGGACAGACGGATGAAGCTGTTCGAATATTCATGGAAACGACTGGTGCTAATCATGAGAATGCCCGGGAAGCAGTAACTGCAATGGCAAAAGGGATGCCGGTTAATTTAACAGGCACTTTTATGGAATCGGTTACCACAACATCACAAAGCTCAACAGCACCGGCCAGGAATGCGCCTCAAGGTGTGTCACTGAAAGTCACACTTGCTTATATGTTTGGCATAGGCTGTTTCATCACCATTATTATTTTTATTAGTTTTGCCGGCACCATCATTTCGAGCGGTGCTGGAACTGCAACTGAGAAAATTGCTGCAAT
>CAZBRI010000532.1:0-2451 GCA_964494055.1 uncultured Anaerolinea sp. | reverse complement strand
CCGCCCGTTATAAGCAGCCTCTCTCAGTATTGATGATCGACCTTGATAACTTTAAACATATCAATGATACTTTTGGTCATATGGCCGGCGACCAGGTGATTCAGAAGGCAGCGAGTATCATCCGGAATATCCTGAGGTCAGTGGATCTGTTTGCCCGGTTCGGCGGGGACGAGTTTGTTGCGGTTCTTCCAATGACGGATGGATCACAGGCTCAAATTCTTGCGGAACGTATCAGGCAGGATATTCAAAATAATCCCCTGGCAATTGGAACAGACCTGGTTCACTTTACTGTCAGCATTGGTATTTCGGATATCACACAAACAGCTGGAAAAGAAGATAGGTCTTACAGCAAGGCAAATATGGATCATATATTTCAAAAAGCGGATGAAGCATTGTATTTATCCAAAACATCCGGCCGAAATAAAGTCAGTATTCTTTGATTACGCCAGGATGAGCTGAATTATGAAAATTTAATAACAGTGTCATTTATTAATTGACCTGTTGAAGCTTCCAATTGACGAAATCAGGTTCAGCGGCAGGGAATTTAAATCGGGAGAGAAAAAATACAACGGTATTTTTCGTGCAAGCTTTAATATTTATTAGCTTTGATTCTTGAACAAAGCTTTTTTCCTGTATAATAACTACAAATGCCAATACTTTGCCGGATTTGCAGCTTTGAAAACCCCGATATCATGCGTTTCTGCGGTAATTGCGGAACGCGCCTTTTGGTTACCGCATCACTGCCGGGCACAGGACAGCTGAAAGAACAGACGGCCAGCCCTGCCGTGGGTGCCATGATCGGTGCGGATCTCCTGGACCGTTTTAGGCAGGCCGGGTTGGAAGCAGCTGGTCAGCGCCGGCAGGTAACAGTTTTGTTTGTCGACCTGACTGGGTATACTCATTTATCTGAAAAAATCGATAGCGAAACGCTTTACGACCTTGTTCAGATGTGTTCCAAAACTTTTGCGAATGATGTCTATAAATACGACGGGATGGTGGATAAATTTACCGGCGATGGATTGATGGCCCTTTTTGGCGCACCGATTGCCCATGAAAATAATGCCGAACTCGCTTTACGCGCCGCGCTGGATATGCAGGCTGACCTGGCTGCCATCAGCGCCTCGCTGCAGGATAAAATTGGTTCAAATGTTACCGCCCATATCGGTTTAAATTCGGGCAGCGTGATCGTCGGCGGGATCGGCTCAAATATGATGATGAATTACACCGCCATCGGGGATGTGGTCAACCTGGCAAGCCGGATTGAGACCGCTGCCGGTGCGGGAGAAATTCTCGTCAGTGACGTGGTTTACCGCCGGGTAAGAACTCTTTTCGAATTTGAAGCCCTGACCCCCATTAATTTAAAGGGCGTCAGCCAGCTGGTGCAGACATACCGGGTAAAGAGCATCAAAGCCCGTCCGGGGACTGACCGGGGCATCGAGGGTCTCTATTCACCGATGATCGGCCGGGATGGAGACCTGGAGCGGCTGCACCAGGCGGTGAATGCAATGACGAGCGAACGTTCCGGACGCTTTGTTGTGGTGCATGGCGAAGCCGGCATCGGTAAAAGCCGCCTGATTTCTGAATTTAAAACATACCTTGGACAGCAGCATGTTCAGGTGCAGGAAGGTTTCAGCCTCATCTATCGGAAAGGGGTATCGTACTGGATATTCCAGGACGCCCTGCAACGGCTGCTGGAAGTGGATGCAGACACCCCGCAGGTTGAAATTCAAGCCCGACTGAAGCAGCATGTTACACGTGCCCTGCCGGACAGGGTGGAAGAGGTGCTGCCTTACCTGGAACATCTTTTCTCGCTGCCTCTTTCCAACCCGAACGCTGCCAGGCGTATTGAATACCTGGCTGCAGACCAGCTGCGGCAGCAGATTTTCCTTTCCGTCCGTGATCTTTTGGCAGCGGATGCCAGGCGTAAACCCATTGTGATGATCCTCGAAGACCTGCATTGGGCGGATGACGGTTCACTGGAATTAATCGATTACCTGCTGGACCACCTGGCAAATGTCCCGATTGTGTTCGTGGTTGTTGCACGTTCTTTTGAAGAAGGAAAACTGAATGAGATCGTAAAAAAAGCTGCCCAGACACTGCGCAGGCGTTTCACCGATCTCAGCCTGCAAAGCCTGACACCCGATCAATCTGACCGCCTGCTCTCACAGCTAACGGCCATTCAAAATATGCCGGAAGCCCTCAGGATGGATATTGTGACCCGGGCTGCTGGTGTTCCCCTTTACCTGGAAGAAATCCTCCGTATGTTAATGGACCGGCAGCTCTTGAAAAGGAAAGATGGGCATTGGATGCTGGCGGAAAATGTTGCTCTTCAGGGTCTGGGTGTGCCCAACACCCTCGAAGGCCTGATCCTGACCCGTTTTGACCACCTTGAAACTGCTGAAAGGCACGTCCTCAAGGTTGCCAGCGTGATCGGGCGGACCTTTACCCGCA
>CAZBRI010000531.1:0-2459 GCA_964494055.1 uncultured Anaerolinea sp. | reverse complement strand
GGCATCTTTTACGCAGAAACTGGTGCAGATCATAAGTTGATCCGGGCGGGAAGGCGAAATCATCCATGTCATTGAACAAAAAATGATCGACCTTGGTTACGAACAGGTACGGCTTGACGCCATGGGGAATGTATTGGGAAGCATTGGCGGCAGCGGAAAATCCAGCATGTTCGATTCACAGGTGGATACCGTAGAAGTGAAGGACGAGACTGAGTGGGAGCACCCGCCTTTCAGCGGGATCATCAGCGAAGGGCGGCTGCATGGCAGAGGATCTGTCGATATGAAATCTGGAGCAGCGGCTTCCATTTTTGCCGGGGCCCTGGCCGCACGCACCGGACTGGCCCGGGGTAAGACCATCCATGTATCGTGCAGTGTTTTTGAAGAAGATTGTGATGGAGAAAATCTGAAGCATTTATTCAAGGAACTGAACCTGCAGCCGGACTTCATGGTGATTTGCGAGCCATCCAACAACGTTATCACGCTGGGTCATAAGGGAAAAGCGCAGATTTCGATTAAAACCCAGGGTGTTTCGGCACATGGATCAGCACCTGAAAAAGGTGTGAATGCAATTTACGAAATGGCAGAGATCATTCAACGGGTGGAGAATACGAATGCCGGTTTACTGACCCGGGAAAAACCCAGAGGAACGCTGGTGCTGTCAAAAATTTCGAGTGTCAGTGCATCTCTCAATGCCGTTCCGTCAGAGTGTGAGATATACCTTGATCGGAGAATAGCACCCGGTGAGACCGTTGAAGATATCCGGCGTGAAATGGATCAGATCATTCAGGGGAAAAATGCGAAGTGGGAAGTTGGCACGCTCCATCGCAAAAGCTGGACAGGTAAGGACATCCATTATGAACCATTCCATCCGGCCTGGAAAATCGACAGCGAACATGAGCTGACCCTGGCTTTTATATCAGCTTATAAAGAGATTTTCGGCAAAGAGCCGGATAAATTTGATTTCTGGGATTTCAGCACCAACGCGGTTACACCGGTCAGCCTGGGAATACCAACCATCGGGTTCGGCCCGGGAGAATATAAACTTGCCCACATGAAAAATGAAAATGTCCAGGTACAGCAGATCATAGATGCCTGTGCATTTTATATCGGAGTGATCAAGAATATTTAGTTCTTTTTTATTACTGAAAATCATTGCTCAAGGTAGATTATTGTATAAGGTTTACTGACCCGTTATTTTTTTCCAGGATTTCAAATGAAAACAAAAATTTTCATCAGTTATGTTCTATTCATTACTTTATTTTTATCCAGCTGTAATCTGCCGTTGAATAAAACAACTCCTGCAAATACCGTCATCACAACACCAAAAATTATGGAAACCAAAGCAGCGGATCTTCCATTACAGATTACCAGCCCTGAAAATAATCAATCATACCCATACGGCTCTCCGATACAGGTTAAATTCAATGCAGCCGGCGGGCCATTCATTGAATTTGATATGTATATAGATGATGTATTAATTTACTCGAAGAATATTACCGATCCGGAAAAAAACATTGCTGACACTTTCCGGTGGGAATCCCCTTCTTCCGGGCTGCATACATTGAAGATTCAAAGCCTGGATATGAATAAGAATATTTCAAGCAGCCAGGTTCAAGTGACTGTTCTTAAGAAAAATGAAATTATCCCAACAACAAGCTCTTCTCAAGATAATGGGTTACAAATCAGGTTTGCCAACATGGCAGATGGAGACAGCGTAACCGGCAGCCTGGACGGAGCCGGCAATGCCCTGGTTCCGGTGCAGGTGGAAGTAAGCGGCGGTACCGTTTTTGCCGTCAACATGACAGCCAATGGATTAAAGGTACCCGGCGAACTGGCTAACCCCCAAAATGCCGCACCTTTCTCCGGGCAGTTCAAATGGTCACCGGCCGGGGGTGCCGGAGAATACACTCTCGTTATTCAAGCCATCACCATGGAAAAACAGAGCGCATCCGCCGAAATTCATATCACAGTTACCGGAATACCTGTATTCACTGCCACACCGCCTCCACTCAGCAGGCAAGAAGCGCAGGCCCGCTTTGCCCAGCTCTACAAAGAGCTGTATCAAATTGATGTTCCAAAACCATCGGTTCACAGGTTTGATTCAGCCGAGCGGCCGGATCTCTCACGCTGGATCAGTGCTGTATATTACAAAGGCATTCAACATTACATTGACCTGTATGATAACGGCCGTCACGAAGAGAGCGGCAGCTCGAATTATGCAACAGCAGAGAATAAAAATGCATCAACAGGCTTTATCTTATGTAAACCGGCCGGGACATATAAAATCCTCGTGGTTTTCGTAGATTACGGTAATGAACAGGTTGACATGACTAACGCAATTAACCAGGTCATGCAGGCTTCGGCGGATGTCAACACCCTGTATGGCAATTTTGCCAGCAGACTGGGAACTGGTTAGATCGGAAGAGCGTCGTGTAGGGAAAGAGTGTTCAGAGCCGTGT
>CAZBRI010000530.1:0-2463 GCA_964494055.1 uncultured Anaerolinea sp. | reverse complement strand
ATAAACGAATTATTATCTCAATCCATTCTTGTGAAAGGTATAATATGTCTATTATTTTCTGTGGTTGACAATTCATCTTTTCTATTTGTTTTAAAGCTCTTTTGCCGATCACTTCATACCTTACCAGATTATTCAGCAGCTGCAGCTCACCAACAATTGTCCGGGCTGGTCTTTCAGACACCAGTCTTTTGAAAACCAACCCATTGATGCATGATTTGGTACTGGCAAACGGGCAGCGCAGGCTGATTTAAAGGAATTCTGTTTTATCCAGTATGATCGTTAATGATACAGGTGCACATGTATTTAGCGCTTCCACGATCCAGGTAGAATAGCCGGCTTGTGACCAGGCCTGGCAGTAACCATTCAGGCAAGATAAGGGAAAGATCATGATACGAAAAATTTTATCCATAACATTGGCGGGTATCTTTCTTTTCACCAGTTTGACAGGCTGCCTGCCGGGAAGGAAAAGTGAAGGTACATCAACGGTGGTCATTGTTGAACCGGTCGAAGCAGCGCAGTTCCAGGTTGGGGACCTTGTCAAAGTGCTCAGCCTGCTCAGTTCTGATGCAGGCGCTGCAAAGGTGGACCTGCTGGTAAACGGGAAATCTACCCGAAGCGATGTATTGAACCCGCAAATAAAAAACGGCAATATGCTCCAAAGCTGGATCCCGATGGAAGCAGGGGTGTATACACTGCAGGTACGTACCTCTACCAGCAGCGGTCAGACCCTGGATTCTGCCCCGGTGAGCGTTAAAGTGATCGACAGGCTGCCCGCATCCCCGACGGTGGTGCCAGATACGGAGACGCCATCTCCCACACCTTTTGATACATTGACCCCTACAATTACATTAACACCTCAGCTGACTATCAGTCAAACAACAGTTTCTGGAGGCATGAATATTATCCCTTCGGTTACTTCAATCGATAGCACAAGCTGCCGTACCGGTCCTTCTTCGGTTTACCCGGTGGTTGGTATTCTTGGAAGCGGTGAGGAGGCAATCATCATTGGTCCGAACGATGGTGAAACATGGTGGTATGTGCAGCAGACGAATGGTGTTGACTGCTGGGTTTGGGATGGCGTGGTGACGGTAAACGGCGAGACAGGCGGTATGTTAATCATAGACGCCCCTCCGACACCGGATCCAACCCCGACTGTGATAGTGATTACGGCTCCGAATCCTGTTGGTCCATCCGGGCAGCTCTCCTGCCGGTCAACGGTCAACCTTAAATGGGATATCGTCATCACCTTTGCCGGTGTCGACCATTATGAATGGAAGGTGCGCGGGCCAAACGGCATCAAGACAGGCAGCACATCCGAAAACCAGGCTGAATTTATGGTTGGCTGCGGGAACATGAAATATCGCTGGTCGGTGAGAGCAGTGGACGCGCTGGGCAATGTAGGTCCTTATTCGCAGGAAATGGGCTTCACCATCAAGTAACTGTCAGAAATTGAGAAGTATGTAATTTGATCCCCGTCCAATGGGCTGTCCTGGACGGGGATTTTTTTTATCTGCTTCCAGCAAATTATCAATTTTCTTCGGCCTGATTTATATGAAGACAGGATACAATAATAGTATGAACGACCACTTTTGGAATGACCTGATCTCAAACCTGCCAGACCCGCACATCCTGCAAACACAGGAATGGGGACAGGTGAAGCAGGCTTATGACTGGCAGCCGTTCTACCTGGCATGGGCCGGGGAAAAAAACCGTATGGTTTTCAGCAGTTACCTGCCGGAGCTTGAGCTGAAATTAAATGAAGTCACTGCAGGCAGAGACCGGCAAAGTGTATCAGCAGCCGCCATGGTCTTGAAAAAACAGGTCACGCGCCGCGGCTTTGCTGCACGGCTGTGTATCCTGTATTGCCCTAAAGGTCCATTAATGGATTGGGGGAATGCCCTGCTTGTGCAGACCGTATTGACGGACCTGCAGAATTTTGCGCGGGCACAGGGGGCTGTCTTTCTCAAGCTGGATCCGGATGTTGTGACAGGTACCGGCCTGCCCGGTGCGGAGAATGAGACTGAGGGTGAGCACGGTTTAAGGGTGCTTGAGGCTCTTTCAACACGCGGCTGGGTGTTCTCAGCTGACCAGATCCAGTTTCGCAACACGGTAATGCTGGACGTCCGCCAGGCAGATGACATTTTATTATCACGTATGAAGCAAAAGACCAGGTATAACGTCCGGCTTGGTCCCAAAAAAGGGCTGCAGATACGCGAAGGCGGCGAATCTGATTGGCCGATGCTGTACCAGATGTATGTTGAGACTTCGGTTCGGGATGGGTTCGTGATCCGTGACCAGGCATACTACCGCTCAGTCTGGAATCTCTTCAAGGGGCGTTCAGCTCCGCTCATCGCGGAAATGGACGGGCTGGCAGTAGCAGCTGTTTACCTTTTTCAATTTGCCGGCAGGGCTTATTATATTTATGGTATGTCCCGTGATCTGCACCGTGAACTGATGCCTAAC
>CAZBRI010000529.1:0-2466 GCA_964494055.1 uncultured Anaerolinea sp. | reverse complement strand
ATAGCTTCAGGTGACTGGAGTTCAGACGTGTGCTCTTCCGATCTTGACTTCAACCTCACCTTTTTTGACATAGTAAACACCATGGATCGGGTTCACAATATCGAAAACCTGGCTGCCTTTTAGAAAAAACCGTTTAATACCTAAATGTGTGAAATTACCCCAGCTTGGGCAAAGATTTTCAAATATGGGAAATTGATATTGCATGATTAATTCTCAAATTTGTCTGTACAGAAAAAAAAAGTAAAAAAATCATGCCTGATCGGTACCGGATCTTTGAAAGCCTGATAACAAAAAAAATTACAATTTGTAACCGATCATTCTTAAAAATCCTTTTCGCCATTCTTTTTCAGCTGCGTCTTCAACTCCTTTTGGAGATGAACCGTCGATTACCCCTAATATTCCGCAGCCCTGTTCAGTTTCAGCGATGATCACCTGTGTTGGATTTGCAGTGGCACAGAAGATTCTGGCAACCTCGGGAACATTTTTTACAGCATTCAGAATATTGATCGGGTAAAAACCATCTCCCAGGAAAAGGATAAACGAATGCCCGGCACCAATGGACAATGCGTTTTTTACTGCAAGATCGATCATTGTTTCATCTGTACCTGTGCTGCGCACCAGGCATTTACCGGATGCTTCACAAAAAGCAAGCCCAAATTTTATCCCGGGAACGCTGTTAACCAGGGTTTCATGTATATCTTCCACCGTTTTAATAAAATGGGATTGCCCGAGTATGAAATTGATGGGTTCAGGTTTTTCGATTGAAATTATTTTTAGTTCCATGAAGTTCTCCTTATACACCGCTGCTGCTGGTGTTTGTAATATTTTTTTCGTAAAATATTAATAGTGTACTGCCATATTTACGTTCATCAAATTTTTTCAAGTTGACCAGGGTTTGTTCCCTGGCTTCAATCGGATTAATTTGTACGATGACCTCGCCTGTATCGCTTAGCCAGTCTGTATTGGCATCGACCAGTTTCAACGCGTCCGACCACATTTCTTTATATTGCGGCGGGGCAATATAAATATACTCAAACTGTTTATCAGCCTTTGATTTTAAAAACGCAAAGGCATCCCCTCTGCGGACTTCCGCAAACGAACTGAATCCGCAGGTGTTCAGGTTATCTTTAATCGTATCGATTGGCAGTCTATTCAGATCGGTGAATCGGATAAATTTAGCACCTCTGCTCAATGCTTCAATGCCGATTGCCCCGGTGCCGCCAAAAAGATCCCACCAGTTAGTGTCCAGAACATCATCCCCAATGATATTGAAAAGAGCTTCTTTGACCATATCGGTCACTGGCCTGGTTGTGTCTCCAGGAACCGACTTTATCTTTCTGCCTTTGGCCTTACCGGCAATGACTCTCAGCATTATCGTTCGACAGACATTCTGGCTGCGACTAAATTACCATGAGGCGCTATTACCGGAACAACGCATCCAGTGCCAAGCAGCAGGTGCTTCCCCTTAAGTTGGTTGATCGCATCCTGCGCTTCGGCTTGAACTTGCTGCGGGGTACCGTATACCATGGTCTCCCTGCTCAAGCCGCCGCATAATGATGCGTGAGTTCTTGTCAGACCTTCAGCAAGCGATGGAGGGGTATCTCTGTCATGCCAATTTATGATCTGAACAGGGTAATCAGCAACACTGTTGAAATATACATTTTCACCATGCAGATGAACCATGTTCATCCATAAAGGCCGGGCAGATTCCAGGACAAGGACATCATATTCTCTTCCGAATTCTTTAAATTCTTCCCTGGAGAGAATGGATGTCTGGGCATGTTGAACAGCATAAAAAATTCCATCGATCAGTCCATTTGCCCTTGCGGCCCTTACAAACCGCTTTGTACTTTCAGCAATCACATCCAGACCTCTGCATACCAATTCCGGCCGCAGTCGTAAATGCGCCAGCAGATTTTCACCACCAGCCAGGTTTTTTGCCTGTGCCAGCGGTGAAAAAATTGTCTGAAGAATCGGGACGGACGAGCCCAATTCTGATTTTAATATCGACAGGCACCTAAGCTGCGCTGCCAGGTGTGGAGAGTCTGCATCGAGGACTTTGAGATTAGCCCAGTCGTCAATTGAAAAAATCACTCTGCGGGTATAACTTCTAGTTCCTTCTCCATCTCCTCGCCAATTGTCTTCAACACCCCAATCTTTCAAAGCAAAAGATGAGGCTGGTGTTACCTTCACAACATCCCAATCATAATTTTTTTGCCAAAAAAGAGTCGCAGCTGCCAGTCTATCCGGGTCCTGATCATCTCCAGGAAAATGCCGCCACAATGCTACAGGAGTCCGGTCAGTATCCTGTCCGGACACTAATGCTTCCATTCTTTCTCGATGAGTTGTCATGATGTAAATCCTTCTGCCGGTTGATTGCGGCGCATTAGATTTTTCTTTCTGATCTATTTTTGAAATTGGTAAAAAAAATTTGATGAAATATAGTTATATGAGGAATTTCAACAC
>CAZBRI010000528.1:0-2469 GCA_964494055.1 uncultured Anaerolinea sp. | reverse complement strand
AGCACCGCTGTCCGCGCCGGTCATCACCATGTACACATCGCTGTCACCGTTTGCCGGACCCTTGATGGTCAGCGCGCCGTGTTCATCGTCGTTGTAAATCTAGGTGCTGTTGTTGAACAGGGCTGCCAGCGCATGATCACGCATCCAGCGGATATCAGCCGAGATCAGGGCGGAAGTGGCGTCGCTGGCTTCCTGCACCGTCATCTTCTCGCGCATGATGCGGGTCGTGCCCCAGGCAGCCGCCCCGCCCTGGATGGGAAAACTGACGTCGTATTTCCCGAGCGTCTTGACCGGCCTCGCCCGTCCGAATTCGTCCAACGGGGTCAGGCGGGCCGCGGTGGGAGTGCGGTAGGTGACCTTGAACTCGGTCATCGGCCTGGCGAGCAGCCCCATAATGGCTCCCATCTGCCGGTTGTGTTCCTGAACCGACTGGTTGATGGCATTGTTCACCAGCCCGGCACCGATCTCGGTCACCCGTTTGCCGGCCAGGTCTTTCAGACTTTCAAAACCATACAGTAATGTCATGCTTGCTCCTTTACAGGTTTACCAGCAGCAGCTTGGCGTAAGCACTGCCGTTCAATTCCGCTGTCCCGGGGATCACCCGCCCGGCCGTCACGCTGACGGTGCCTGCTGCATCGCCCAGCCGCCCGTCGGTATCACTGACATAGATGGCTGCATCATAAGCCTGGGTAAAGGCAAAGCCATCCAGCACGCCCCTGCGCACGGCTGTGACGGGCATGCCGGCCGGGATGACGTGACTCCCCAGCGCGATCCCGTATGTCCGCGCCTCGGCCGCCAGGGTTCCATTGGAGTTGGTGAACTTGCCCGATGAAGTATCGAGCCGCACCGGGGCCCCGGGTGTAATATCTTCAGCCGCTGTCAGAGTCATCTGTTCCAGCGATTCCACCAGCTCCACCCTGCCGGCAGTCGTAAGCGTAATCAAAGCCATAACCACTCCTTCGCGGTAAATTCCGCGTAATGAAAATGAATATTCCTGAATATATTGGCTATACGAAGCAATGTTCTCGAGTTTCAGAGAATATCCCTGCTGCTAAGCCTAACTGCTGCCACCTACCGCCTATCACCTCAAAAATTCCCATACAAACTCGCCTGACCTCGCCGGGCAGCCTCCAGGTCCTCCTCGCTCAGCGAACGCTCCTTCGGCGCAGGACTCGCCGGAATACCTTCCGCCCGGCCTCCCGGCATCAGCGCCTGCCGGTGCCCCGACAAATACTCCAGCTGCTCCACCGGGTCCAGCTTCTCCAGCAGAACCGACAAATGCTCCGGCAGATCCTTCTTCTCCGCCGATAGATACTTCTCCAGCGCCTGCCGGTAGCGGCCCGCCAGCTCACCCAGCGGCTCCAGCTCGCCAACCTTCACCTGCAGCATCATATTCCGCTGCTCCGCTTCGCGCGCCTGCTGCTCCAGCTCCCGCCAGTCCCTCAGCTGAACCGCCTCCGCCTCAGCCCTGACCTTACCCGCGGCACGTTCCCGCAATGCCCGATCCCGCTCCAGCCTCTCCCGCACAATGCGGTCCACATCTGCCTGGCTGAAGTGCCTGCCCGCCTCACCCTCCGGCAAACCAGCCTCCGCCTGTTTTCCATCCGCCTGCTTATCCTGATCTTGATCCTGATCCATCGTTCCTCCGCGTTGATCCAGCTGCGTGCTGTGAATAACGGCTGCCCATCTCATCACCAACCGCACCCCGGGCCGGCAGCCTCAGCACCGGGGGCGTTCACCTGCAAATCCAGCCTCAGACTGTGCCTGCCGCAGCGGACAGCTTCAAACTGTCCAGCTCAGCCTGCATGGCAGCCACATCCGCCTCCGTCCAGCCGCGCCTGCGCACTGCTGTCAGCAGCGGCACGCCGGCCGAACGTTCCAGCGACAGCGTTTCCGCCGCTTCCTGGGCCGAGAATGGGATCACCTCCCTTTCTGCAAAAGTATGGTCGAGATCACCGCCCCGGTAGCTGCCGATGGCTTTATCAAAGATACCGGTATTGATCCCGATGGTCAGCGCCATCTTATCTGCCTTTGCCAGGGCAGTTTCGATGTTGCCGCGCGCCTCCAGTGTTCGGTCCACCGCCTGCGAGAGCAGCAGCCTCACCGCCCGCCCGCTGATGGATGAACCAAACTCACGCTGACGGTAATAGCTCAGCTCCGGCAGGTCCTCTTCCAGCTCGCGCATCTGCGCCGCGATCACATCCAGGTGCGCCTGGTAATTCAGGTTCGGCACCAGGAACTCCATGCGGCTGCTGCCCGGGAAACTCTTTATGTCATCATCATGCTCCGTATAGCCCTCGCCCCCGCTGAGCTTCTCAAGCTTCGGGGCAGGCACGGGCCGGCCCTCCTTGTCATTCGCATTTGCCAGGATGGCCATGGTCGGCTTGTTGAAGCGGAAGATCACCTGGTGCAGGCGGGTTGCCATAGATCGGAAGAGCACACGTCTGAACTCCAGTCACCTGAAGCTAT
>CAZBRI010000527.1:0-2471 GCA_964494055.1 uncultured Anaerolinea sp. | reverse complement strand
AGGCTGTTTACAAGTTCAGGAAGCTTTTTTTTTCTTTACCCAATCCCGCTTGTTAATTTCAAGGGAAGACTCGAGAATTAATTCCAGGTCATCATGATGTGAATTGATCCATGAATTCGCTGCATCACTTCTAATCGAGTCTGCTTCTCTTTCGTCAACGATCGAAAATCGATTATCCAATCCGACCAAAGCAGGATTTTCTCTAACAATGTCATGGGCCAATCCATGAAGTGTTCTAACGCGATATCCAATTCTGGGCACCAGCCCCATCCCGCTAACAAAATCCCCAATTCGCGATGAGAAATTATCAACTGCTGAATTTACCAGTGTGACAATTAACACTTCCTGGTCTGAGTCTAATATACCTGAACCGATTATCTGTGCAGCTAACGCCGATAAAATATGCGTTTTGCCGCTGCCTGGAACGGCAGAAATACCAAGAGTTCCACCCCGGTATTTTAGAATTTCAGCTTGAGACGCTCTGGGTATAAAATTTTGGATCATAAAGTAAATTGACTGATATGGATAATATTTGTGTTGATTTTACCCGTGGTTTGCTCTATAATAAAACCCATTATTAATTATTTATCCTTTAATAATTCATTCTGAAATTCGGAGGTCGATTTGATAAATTCATCTACATTAGCCGGTTTCCCATTATTTAAAGATGTTTCACCAGAAGTATTGGGTAAAATCGCATCTATAAGTGAAGAATTATCCTTTAATGAAGGAGATATTATTTTCCGCGAAGGCGAAAAGGCAGACAAACTTCATTTTTTGCTTTCAGGTGGAATTGCCTTACGGGTTAAAATCATGACAAAACCTGAGAGTGTAACCGTCTCCTTTGTTTCAAAATCCAATGAGTGTTTTGGGTGGTCAGGGTTAATTTCACCCCATCATTATACAGCTTCTGCATTTTGCGAGGAGAACAGTACAATTATGACACTTGAAGGACAGAAATTGTTGAATATATTATCCGAGAATCCAGAAGCGGGCTTCAAGGTAATGCATCGAATGGCAAATCTTGTCTCGGATCGTTTACGAAACAGCCGGCAGGCATTGATCAAAACAATGTAGACAGCTTACACACAGTTATGATCCAGGTCAATTCTCCAAAATTAGGGGAATTGACCTGTTTTTTTTGCACCTGCAATGATTACAATTAAAGATGAGAATTCAACATGTTGAAAAAAATGGAGCACAATTTTCTAATATGTAGAAATTGTTAAGAAGATGTAAAGATATATGCAGATTCATCAATTTATTTATCTCTATGAATTACACTATAAATCAAGAAACCATATTTATAGTTAGTCTATCAGGAAATTCATGAAAATCATCATAGCAGGTTCAATAAAATTCCCGGCCAGGAATGGCCAGGCAGTTTTTACCGAAAACTTGGCATCAGGGCTGGCAAATCTTGGCCATGAAATATTATCAATCTCCCCTTCTGAAAGCACACATTCATATTCAACTTTTCGGAATTCTGTCCGGATTGAAGCCATAAAATCAATTGACTTGACAAAAATACATCCGGATGCTTACACATCTTTTTTTTCAAAACGTGAAGTGGAAAAAATTATCCGGGATTTTAAACCTGAAATTATCCATATTCAGGATCATTTTCCGCTCTCCCGGGATGTCATCAGTGCCGCAAAGAATAAACACATCCCAATGATTGGTACCAACCATTTTATGCCAGAAAATTTTGCTGCATTTGCGCCATGGTTATCAAATTTACCTCTTTATAAAAAAGCAATGTGGCACGGTATGTTATCTGCCTATAATTTATTAAATGTGGTTACCGCCCAATCAAATGCATCGGCAGCTTTGATGCAAAAGTATGGTTTAAATATTCCGGTTTTCAAAGTTTCTTGCGGCATTGATTTTAAAAGTTTTTCTCCATCGCCTAAAATTAATAAAACTGAATCACGGATCAAGTTTGGAATTCATCCGCAAAAAATTACATTGCTATTTGTTGGAAGAGTCGACCATGAAAAAAAACTGGATATTTTAATTAAAGCAATCAATCAAATAAATAGAGATGATATTCAGTTGGTTATAGCTGGAATTGGAAGGGCAAAAGCTGAATTAGAACAATTAGCAAATGAACTAAATCTCAGCAACAAGGTGATTTTCACAGGTTATATCCCAACCAGTGACCTTCCAGAATTGATTAAATGTGCGGATTTATTTACAATGCCCAGCGAGGCAGAATTACTCAGTATCGCAACAATCGAAGCTATGGCTTGTGGTCTACCAATTTTAGTCGCAGATGCCGTAGCACTTCCAGAATTGGTACTGGAAGGCCAAAACGGTTTCACATTTGAGCCGGGAAATTACCAGGAAGCTTCAAAAAAGATCGAAATGTTTTGTGCTCAAAGAGAAAAATGGCCGGCGATGGGCGCTGTAAGCCTGGCAAGATAGATCGGAAGAGCACACGTCTGAACTCCAGTCACCTGAAGCTATCT
>CAZBRI010000526.1:0-2478 GCA_964494055.1 uncultured Anaerolinea sp. | reverse complement strand
GCAAGAACTGAAAGAATTACGGGTTGGCTCACAAATACTCCTGAATTTGGACGAAAATTATCTGATTATTGTAACATAAACACAAATGGCTGTACCAGCATCCATATCACGATTCGCGTTTGATTAATTGATCCGCAAGTTTTGAAAGAAGAACTCCTGCTTCGCCGGATGGATTTGCTTCACGAAGGCTGTTAATTGCCATGTCTGTCATTTGCCTGGATGCCTCATTTGTATTGCTATGGCTTCCTTCAATAATCAGCAATTTAGCTGCTTCTTCAACATCATTTGCTGTTATTGGTCCCTTTGCCCACCTTTCGGCAAACTTCCCTTTTTTTGCCAGCCCATACAAAACAGGCAGAGACTTTTTACCTTCAATCAGGTCGCTGGAAGCAGATTTTCCTGTAACTTCTTCTGTACCCCAAATTCCCAGGATATCATCCTGAACCTGGAAAGCAAGGCCGAGATAATGCCCAAATGATTTGTAAGCTTCGATTGTACTTTCATCGGCCCCGCCGAGAATCGCCCCTAGTTCGCAGCAGCATGATAAAAGCGCAGCGGTTTTTCCACTGACCATTGGCCAGTAATCCTCGACCGAAAGGTCTGCCCGGTTTGGATAATCCATATCCAAATATTGACCGCGTGTTAAGCTCAAGCATGTGCCCTGGATTAACTTTATAGCTCTGATGCATTTTTCAGCCGGGTAATAATTGTGGAGGTCAGCTGCGGCGAGATTCGCGAGAACAAATAGAGCATCCCCTGCATTGATGGCCTGGGCCATTCCCCATTTGACCCAAACTGTGGATCTTCCCCGGCGTTTTTCTGAATTATCCTGTATATCATCATGTACAAGAGAAAAATTATGGATCAATTCCATTGCGGCAGCCGCTGGCAGAGCTGACTTCCAATTTGAATCGGGGGAACCCGTGCTTTCGGTGGAAATAGCAGCAGCGGTCAATAATACGATCAACGGCCGGATACGTTTGCCTGCCGCCTCGGGACCTGCACCTTCCCCGCTCCAGCCCATGTGATAAGTCAGCATGTCATGGAATTTATTGGTGAAAGGTTCATCCAGCCTTGATACCTGTTTTTTTAATTCCAATTCTATAGACTGAAGCATTTGATTGATCAATTCTGGCATGTTTTGGTCCTTGAAGAAGTTTTAATAATGTAAAAAATTATTTCGGTTGAAAACTAATGTTTTGCAGTGATTGAATATTTTCAGCACCAGCAGCAAACATCGTCACACGCAGCTGTTGTTGGATTAATCTGATAAGGTCTATCGTTTTTTCGGTTGACTGGTGTGCCGCTTTCAGGAATTGGCCGGCCATTCCGCCGAGTGAGGCTCCAAGCGCAATACATTTTGCAATATCCAATCCGTCCTTTAAACCACCGCTGGCAAAAATTGGTAAGCCTGGTGCGCCATTTTTTACATTTAAGATCGCTTCAGAAGTTGGAATACCCCAACCAACGAAGGCAGATGCAAGATTTCTGAAGAATTCATCCGGTGCCCGGTGCATTTCAACCTGTGACCAGCTGGTCCCGCCAGCCCCGGCGACATCAATTCCGGAAACTCCCAATTCCATCAGTTTTTTTGCTGTATTAATTGAAATTCCCCACCCTACTTCTTTGATTAAAACAGGTACGCTCAATTTACGGCAGACTTTTTCAATATTTTTATCAAGATCTTTCCATTGGGTATCCCCGCCGGCTTGAAGGGCTTCCTGGAGCGGGTTCAAATGAAGAAATAATGCATCAGCTTCGATCAATTCCACTGCTCTCTGGCATTCATCAATTCCAATCCCATAATTAAGTTGAATTGCTCCAAGGTTGGCAAACAATAAAATATCAGGGGCTGCATGACGAATTTTGAAGGTTTCGCTCAATTCAGGCTGTTCTATAGCTGCTCTTTGGCTGCCTACTCCCATTGCTATTCCGCATTCCTGGGCTGCCTCAGCAAGCCGGAAATTATAAATTCCGGAATCCTTTGTCCCGCCTGTCATTGAAGAAATCAATATCGGAGCTCTTAATAATTTTGAGAATACAGATAATTCAGTATTAACTTTTTCAAGATCAAAATCGGGAAGTGCTTCATGAATAAAGTGATATTTTTCCAGTCCAGTGCTTAAACTAGATTGAACATCCTGCTCCAAATTGATTTTGATATGATCATTTTTTCTTATAGTAATCGGCGCAACTTTTGACATAATCTCGTGTTCCTGTCTATTGATGAAGTACAAGGTGGTAAAATCGCCATTGCACAAAATAAATTTTACAAACAGATACAATCTATTGGAGGAATATATGGCTGATACTTATGGTGAAATTAAGGCAATTATCATCGATCTTCTCGGTGCTGATGAAAGCAAGATCACAATGGAAGCAAGCTTCCGTGAAGATCTCGAAGCCGATTCGCTTGATCTTGTCGAATTGATCAGATCGGAAGAGCGTCGTGTAGGGAAAGAGTGTTCAGAGCCGTGT
>CAZBRI010000525.1:0-2485 GCA_964494055.1 uncultured Anaerolinea sp. | reverse complement strand
CCTTGGCCCAATTGGGCGTCCTGTTCATCAATCATAACTGAATTGCTCCGAAATAAAGAGATTAGGTTCGATTATACAGGCTAATTCTATAGTTGACAATAGCAATTTGAATATCAAATATCAACCATTCTTCCTACCAATACAATAATAAACCAATTGTGTAATTAAATCTGCTGAAAAAATAAATTATTCTTTTTACACAAAGTAGTATAATCTTGTTTCGAGGAAATCCCTATGCTAATAATTTATCCATTTACAGCGATCGTTGGTCAGGAAAGAGTGAAGCGGGCATTGATATTAAATGCCGTTGATACAAGAGTAGGCGGAGTATTAATTCGGGGTGAAAGAGGGACTGCCAAGTCCACTGCAGCACGCGGTTTAGCAGCACTGCTGCCCAAGGTAAGAGCTGTCAAAGAGTGCAGATTTGGCTGCGACCCTGACAGCCCAAATACCTGGTGTACTGAGTGCAAAGAACGTGCGCTGTCCATAAAAGAACTGCCATACGACGTTCGACCTATTCCATTTGTAAATCTTCCTGTTTCTGCTACTGAGGACAGGGTAGTCGGGACCTTGGATATTGAACAGGCAATTCAAAAGGGCGAACGACATTTTGAACCTGGCGTTTTGGCAAATGCAAATCGGGGATTATTGTATATTGATGAAGTAAATTTACTTGATGATCATGTGGTTGATCTCTTATTAGATTCAGCAGCCATGGGGATGAATATCGTAGAACGTGAAGGTATCTCATTTTCACATCCTGCGCGATTTATCCTGGTTGGCACAATGAATCCCGAAGAAGGAGATCTACGGCCGCAGCTCCTCGACAGGTTTGCTTTTGCTGTTGACATCACTGGTATTCGTGATGCCAGGGAACGTGTGTTAATCATGGAACGAAATATTGCTTTTGAGGCTGATCCAGAGGCTTTCAGGCATAGCTTTGTTCAACAGGAAGAAGAACTGTCACATAAAATCGAGTTAGCACGAAAATTGGTGGGAAATGTTACATATTCAAAGCGGGACCTGCTCTCCATTGCTGCGTTGACTTCATCATTAAATGTTGACGGGCACCGGGCTGACCTTGTAATTCTAAAAGCAGCACGTGCACAGGCTGCCTTTGATGGGAGAACAACCATCACAGACCATGATATTGCATTGGCTGCGGAATTGGCATTGCCGCATAGAATCAAGCGCGGTCCGTTTTACCAGGCTGAGGTTACTGCAGAGCAGCTCCAGGAACGAATAGAAAACCTTGTCGGACAATCATCTGAAGGGGAACCTGAAGAAGATTCTTCTGAACAGGCTGATTCTCAGGAAAAAAAAAGTCGATCGTAGAAGATAGGGTTGATGATGAAACACAACCCAGCACGTCTGAGCCTGCCAAACAGGACGTTTTTGCTTCCCAGAATGCGAACTGGTGGGATGGAGGACAAAAAGTCAAGGCTGGGGAGACATTCGCACCGCGAAAACTGGATACACCGCTTGACAAATTGACCCGGAAAAACTCCGGGCGGCGGTCTGAAACAAAAACTGATCGAAAACGCGGCAGGTATGTGATGGCTAGACCTGCCAATGGCAGCACAGATATAGCTTTTGATGCAACAATCCGGGCCGCGGCTCCATTTCAAAAAAATCGGATTGAACAACGAAAAAAAGTTGCATTCGCCATTCAAAAGACAGATCTGCAAAAAAAAGTTCGAGTAAAGCGAGTTGCAAACCTGGTGCTGTTTTTGGTCGATGCATCGTGGTCAATGGCTGTAGCTGAAAGAATGAACGCAACAAAAGGTGCAATTCTTTCGTTATTAACGGATGCCTATCAAAGACGAGACAGAGTGGGTTTGATTGTTTTTCAAAAAGACAGGGCTACCCTTGTATTACCCCCAACAAACAGCGTTCAGTTAGCACAAAAAGCACTCGTTGATATTCCAGTCGGCGGGAAAACACCTTTATCCGCAGGTTTATTGATGGCAGCTGATGTATTATTTCGAGAAAAACACACCCATCCGGATGTTGAGCCGCTGCTGATTATCATGACTGACGGGGCAGGCAATGTTTCTGTTGGTCCAATGGCACCACAAGACGAATCATTTCACTTTGCAGAGATCATTGCGAACGAGAAAGTTAAAAGCCTGGTGATCAATATGGAACATGCTGCTTTTGATCAGGGTTTAGCCAAATTATTGGCGGATCACCTTAATGCTCCGTGCTTTGCATTGAGCGAGATTAAAGCTGAAAACCTTTACCGCACTGTGAAGCAAGAAATTGGAAAATAATAAACCAATTTAATTGTTTTTCGCTGATGGCTGGAGATCTGTACCGGAATTTTTTACCGGGAGATTTTGCAAATTGTTTCCCGGGTAGTAACCATTAACTGTTCTTGAATAGATTTTTACATATTGTTCAAGTGCAGTATCCAAACTATGGTAGCGTGATCTTGCCAGGCTTACAGCGCCCATCGCCGGCCATTTTTCTCTTTGAGCACAAA
>CAZBRI010000524.1:0-2488 GCA_964494055.1 uncultured Anaerolinea sp. | reverse complement strand
GATAGCTTCAGGTGACTGGAGTTCAGACGTGTGCTCTTCCGATCTAGGCGGCGCTACCTCCCATGCAGCAGTTGTTGCACGGCAGTTTGGTATTCCATGCGTCGTCGGTGCCAACACGATCAAGATCGATCTTGAAAAACGTGTGATGACAGTCGGTGACCTTGTGATTAAAGAAGGTGAATGGATCTCAGTGGATGGAACAACCGGCCAGGTTTATGTCGGAAAAATTCCAACAATGGCTCCTACACTTGAAGAACAGACAGAATTAATGACCCTTCTCACCTGGTCCGACGAGATCTCTGCCCGTGAAAACATCCGAATCTTGCCGGATGGACGCAAGAGCCGCGGCCTTCAGGTTTGGGCAAATGCTGATTATCCAAAAGATGCCCGCCGCGCCCGCTCATACGGTGCCGTTGGGATTGGTCTTTGCCGCACCGAGCATATGTTCTTTGAACCGGAACGTCTGCCGATCGTTCAAAAAATGATCCTTGCAGAAACCAGTGAAGAGCGCACTGCCCAGCTTAATTTATTGCTCCCAAGCCAGCGCAAAGATTTTGATGGTCTTTTTGAAGCAATGGACGGCTGCCCGGTTATTATCCGTTTGATCGATCCGCCGCTTCATGAATTCATGCCTGATGAAGAAAAACTTCTTGAAGAAGTAATCACCATGCGTGTCAAGGGTGAAACTAAGGGCCTGAAAGAAAAAGAACACCTTCTGAATGCTATTAAGGGCTTGCACGAATCCAACCCGATGATGGGTCTGCGTGGTGTCCGTCTTTCAATCGCCATGCCCGAGATCGTTGAGATGCAGGTTCGTGCTATTTTTGAAGCTGCTGCCGATTGTGCAATCCGCGGTATCGTGGTCAAGCCGGAAGTAATGATCCCCCTGACAGGTACTGTCAAGGAACTGGAATGGATTCAGCCCCGCCTGATCCGCATTGCTGCCACAGTATTGGCTGAAAAGAAGGTTGCCAAACTGGATTACAAATTTGGAACCATGATCGAGATTCCGCGAGCTGCAGTAACCGCCGGCGAGATAGCTGGATTGGCAGAATTTTTCTCCTTTGGTACCAACGACTTAACCCAGATGACATTTGGTTACTCGCGTGATGATGCAGAACGAAACTTCCTGATCACATATGTTGAACAGGGTATTCTTCCCAAGAATCCGTTCCAGACCCTTGACCGTGGTGGTGTTGGCCGATTGATGCAGCTCGCGATCAATGACGGCAGAAAAACCCGCCCGGAACTCGAAGTAGGTATCTGCGGTGAACACGGTGGTGATCCTGAATCGATCGAATGGTGTCATATGATCGGTAACAATTATGTTTCCTGCTCGCCATTCCGGGTTCCGATTGCCCGCCTGGCTGCTTCTCATTCTGCGCTTAAGTTCAGCGGTAAATCCATCGCTGAAGACAAGTAAGAATAAATGATAAATAAAACTGGCGGCCTCACTAATTGGGACCGCCAGTTTTTTATTTGCGTGTTATTTCAGGTATTTTTTTAGCTGGATATTAAGGCTCCGGCCATTTGATCGGAACAGGTTTTGAGTAACCATGTTTTTCAACTGTGTATAAAAACCCGCCGGATGGTGCAGGACAGCCTTTTTCATCTTTGATCGTGTAGTCTGTCTGATTTTGATCATCAAGTGCCACAGGGTACCAGAAATATCCCTTTCCCTGGCATACAAAAATATCCAGCAGGTAGCCGCGATCATCATCTGAAGTCATTTTAACTTTACTCCAGCTGATTGTCACTTTACTGCCATGCCTGACGGCAGTTACATCCTGCGGGGCTTTATATAAAACACTCGGTCCTGGCAGCCTGATTTCAGCATTATAAATTGTGTTTACATCCCCTGTTACATCCACTACTGAAGGAGCGACCCAGCAAAAATAGTTAATTTTCTCAAACTTCACCAGGAGCCATTTACTCAAAGCATAGCGGCCCCTGACTGACCCTGTATCTCCAGGGTACAGATCCGCTGCATGCAGATAAGCAATGTTTGGTCCATACCGGCAGTGAGCCTGTTTGTTGACGACTACCACCGGAAAAACAAAAGTAGGCGTAATGCTTGGGCCGGGGGACACTGTTATCGTGGGAGTTATTGTGATTGTAGGTGTATCGCTAAGCGTAGGTGTTAGGCTTGGAATAACCGTTTCAGTCGGTGAAGGAGAAAAAAATACAGTCCTGACAGGCTGAGGGCTGACAGAATTTAATTCGGTTGAAGCAGCATTGCCTATTTTTGTGTTGACTGGTTGATTGCACGCTTGAATCACTAACATTATTAAAACCGGTAAAAGTTTAGATATTTTCATAAACTAATTTTACATTTTTTCGTTCATAAATTTCACTGTAAATGTTTTATTAGACCCAATGGGTGGTATGTTGACGGATGAACCATTGAAGTTTATGCTTATTTTTTATAAGGAGTAACAATCATGGATGCATTAACCGCAATATATTCCCGCCATTCAGTCGGAAAAGT
>CAZBRI010000523.1:0-2491 GCA_964494055.1 uncultured Anaerolinea sp. | reverse complement strand
GGGCGGCATCTTCCACGCCGGCGTAAACTGTCTCCGCGTCTGAAAGCGAAGGCTCCAGCCGCCACACCCGTTTGAATTCCCACGGGTGCTGGGTCCCGTCATACCATTTGTGCGTTCCAGGAACACCGTCATAAGCAAATTTGTTGCCGACCGGCGTCCAGCTCACCCCGCCGTCATCCGAGCGCTGAATCACCTGCCCGAACCAGCCCGTGGACTGAGAAGCGTACAACCGCTGCGGGTTGATTGCTGAACCCTGAATGTGATAGATCTCCCAGCCGCCAAAATGCGGGCCGCTGACATCCCACTTTTGCCTTTTCTCATCGGATGTCAAAATAAAAGCACCCTTGCGGGTTCCCACCAGTAAACGTACACCGCTCATCAATACACCTCTTTACAAATAAAATTGATTGGACCAATTATATTACCTGCCGCGCCAGGTGTAAAACCTTCAAAATAAATTCGTAAACTTCAATCTCAGCGAACCAACGAAATTTCCAGCATCGATTAAGCCAAATGAAGCTAAGGAAACTACGCGTGCCCCGTGTCCTCCACGGTTAAAAACTGTTCGATGAAATTATTTACTAGCGATCCGGCTGATACACCTGCAAAACAACCCCGGAACTGAACTGCCGGCACTCTGCCAGCTTCAGTTTGGCCTGGCAGCCGTCCTGGAATAGCCGTTTACCTTTGCCCACCACAACCGGGTAAACCAGCAGGTGATACTCATCCACCAGGTTTTCAGCGATCAGCGTCTGCATCAAAGCAGCACTGCCAGCCAGCAAAATATTCCCGCCGGCTTCTGCCTTCAACTTTTGAATCTCACCCGGGATATCCTGACGGATTACCGTCGTGCCCTGCCATGATGGATTCTGCAGGGTCTTTGAGACCACATACTTGGGCAGATTGTTCATCCTGTCCGAAAATCCCTTCTCATCGGTCCTGCCGGGCCATGCCGCAGCAAATCCTTCGTAGGTCACCCGCCCCAGCAGGTGTGCCTCACTGCTGAACAGCTCATCAAATTTATAATTCGCGATCTCGTCATTCCAGTAGGGCATCGTCCAGGAGGGGTCTTCCATCACCCCGTCCAACGATAAAAATTCAGCCGCAATTAATTTATTCATCACATTTACTCCAAAAAAGTTAATTTTGAACCGCAGCGTAAGCACGCTTGAGCATTTCCAGCACCACCTTGTCGATCTCTCCCGGGGTATTGATCCTCACCCTGTGAGTCATCATGGCATTCCAGCTGCCGGCCGGGCTGAAACGGTCAGACGACTCCGCCCCCTTCAGCTTGATCCCGATGTCAATGTGATCCGCCGCTGAGATCTCAACGATCCCGAACTTCTTCCCATTGCGCAGCAGGCTGATGTAACTGCGGGTGGGGGACGTGCTGTAATCTTCGCCCAGTGCCTGCAGTTGAGCATTCAGCGTATCAAACACAGGCCGCCATTTGCCCTTCAAACCGGCAAAATTGCCATCGAGTTTATCATCCGGTTTGGCGAGCATTTTATCGGCATTTGCCAGCAGCTGCGATACCAGGTTGGCATGACCGCCGCCAAGCCCGAACTCGCTCTTCAGCCACAGGTTGATCTCACGGTAACTGACCAGGCCCTTCTCAGCTGCCAGGCTGCGAAAATCTTCCACAGTCTTGCCGGTCTTCGCCTGAATATTATCCAGGTAGGCCTGCATGCTCATTTTCCCCTGCCTTTCCTGCCGGCAGTTTTTACTGCATTCAATCCTGCCGCAGAACGGATCAGCCTGGCAGCCTCAGCTTCCGGAATATTGTCTTTTTCAAAAAAGTCAATCGACCGCGAGCTCCTGGCTTCCAATCCTGAATTGAACAGGCACCGGGGGTCATCCAGCAGGGCACCCTTGAAAAAATTGATCTTGATATGATCCTTGAACGCTGCAAGCCCAAGGACATTACCGTTCAAAGTCCAGACCGCCGTATCCCACTTCCAATCTTCCTGCAAGGACGGGGCTGATTCATGGATTAATGCCCGCAGCCTGCCCAGCTTCTCAGCCTGCCAGGCTGGCAGCGCAGCAATCATCCTGTCGATCATGACTGTGGGTTTCACTTCTTCATTTAATAGAGGTTCACTCATTCCGATTTCCTTTTAAAATCCTGCGCTTTGAGCCCCGTCTCAAGCGATCCCATGATAAGCATCTTCCAGCCCTTGGATATCCAGCTTCGTCATCTTCAGCATGGCCTGCATCGCCCGCGCAGCGCCGTCTGCGTCTGGCCCGCCCAAAAGCTCGCCCAACCGGCTTGGAACGATCTGCCACGACAGCCCGAACTTATCCTTCAGCCAGCCGCACTGACCTTTTTCACCGCCTTCTGAAAGCATCTCCCACAGCAGATCCACTTCTTCCTGCGGCCCGCAGTTGACCGAAAGCGAAATAGCTTCAGTGAACTTGAACACCGGTCCGGCATTCATCAGCCTCAATTCAAGCCCGTCCAGGGTGATGCTCCCGATAAACATCGTGCCTT
>CAZBRI010000522.1:0-2497 GCA_964494055.1 uncultured Anaerolinea sp. | reverse complement strand
GTGTAGGGCTTGGCAGGATCGGTTGCATCCAGTTCATAAAATACAACCGGTTTGGTGCTGGAGGTCTTGATCTTTTCATCAACCGCAGCCACACGCTTTTTCAGTCCTTCGATCAGGGTCTGAGCTTCAGTTTCATGACCGGTCAATTTTGCGGTCAGCTCAAGATTTGAATATAATTCTTCGATCGTTGTAGGATTTTTGAGATAATAAACAGTCAAACCGAGACCTTCAAGCTGCTTCACAAGGTCCGGGCTGTTAATCTCGGCCAGGAAAATCAGGTCAGGCTTGAGGGCGACGATCTGCTCCATGTTGTACTTTTCATAACCGCCCATGGAAGGCAGGCTGGTCACTTCAGCCGGAAAATCTGAAATATCATCCCGGCCGATCACCTGTTTGCCGGCACCGACCGCGTAGAGCAGCTCGGTGTTGGAGGGGGCGAGGGTGATGATCCGTTGTGCAGTCCCTGTGAGCTTGATTGAGCGGCCAAGACCGTCGGTGTAATTGCTTACTACCGGGGCAGCGGGTCCGCAGGCACTCAAAACAAGGGCCAGAAAAACACTTACAAAAAATAACTTTCGAAACATGTATAGACTCCAATCAATTCAAAATGGTTGAATCAAAATCCCCTGCCGGTTGGACAGGGGAGGGGGAAAGGCGATGGGTGATCGAACGCCGGTCCCACCTCCTTTCTGCGAGAGAGTGGTAAACCAACGAGCAGGGCGGGCGACCTGACTGATCAGCCTGACTGGTGAGACACCACGAAAACAGGACCGAAACACAGTTGCGCAACAGTGCCGGACTTAAACCGGCTTCGCCATTGAGCCTTCCCATCCGGGGGAAAAGGCACCCTGACCGTTCATTATTGTATATATGATTGTATGCCCGCTTGGGGTGTTCGTCAATCCTGCTGAATGGCAGTTTTACCTTTGATACGTAAAATCAGGATGAATGTCATCAATCCCGCGAGACTGAGCAAACTGCTGCCCTGCCTGCCGGTCAGCAGCAAGAGAACCGGGACAGCGTAAACCAGGGCCGTCAGCCAGGGTGCTGCCAGCACCAGCCAGGAGAGCGGGAGCAGGAGCAGGATGTAATCGTAATTGAGTAAATAAGGATCGATGAGCAGGGTGAGGACCGCACTGAGGGAAACAAGGAAGAGTGGATTACGCAGCCGGTGACGGGCAAAGCGGTAGATCAGCCCGCCGCCCAGCAGAAGGAGAACCAGTCCGGCGGCAGCGGCAAGCAGGGTGCTGGACTGCCCGAGACCCAGGCGCAGCAGCAGCACCGGCAGGCTGGCGCAGATGCCGCAGCTATCCACCCCGGGCAGGTCCCGGTAGCGCAGAAGGGACTGGGGATAAGCAGTTACCCAGGCCGGGTCTGCCAGGAAACCAATGAAGACCAGCATCAGACCGCCGATAACCGTCTTCTGCAGGGTGTGCAGGCTGAAGGATGTTCGTTCCAGCACCAGCCATGCCAGGCAGGCCAGCAGGATCAGCCCGCCGATATGCGGTTTAAAGGTCAGCAGCAGCAGACCGGTAGCAGCCAGGGAGGATGACCCCTTTCGGGCCGCATGGATAAAAAGCGCAGCACCCAGCAATACAGGCAGTGTGTACTGCCCGACAACCAGCAAGCCAAAGGTTGGAATAAACAACACCGAGGCCAGCAGCGCCAGGCTGCGTGGAATAGGTTTCCAGCCCGGGGTCAGCAGGGAGACACAGACCGCTAACAAACCCAGGTTGATCAAGAACCAGGTTCGGGCGGCGGCCTGCAGCGGGAGTAAGCCGATAAAGATGGTGGTAAGCGCATACCAGGGCGGGTATGGGTAGGGATGAAAAACAAATTCCGGCGGCGTAAGGGGTTGAATATAAGACAGCTGTGCCGGGTAATCATAAATAGGGATGCCGTGCAGCAGGGAGGCCGCGGTGAAGTACATGACTGAGAAATCCTGGTAATACGGTACCGGCAGCGGTGCATAAATGGAGAGACCAAATACCAGCAGAATGGATGCCAGGATGATCAGCAGGATAAGCAGGGTCTTTTTCATGATTCACCTGACAGGCGGCGGAGAAGCTGATTAAAGTGGATGCGGTTGAGCGGCCGCAGCAGGTACCAGGCAAGAAAGGCAGGCAGACCGTGCGGGGCAAAGAAGATGGTCTGTTCCAGCATGGTTCCGGAAGGCTGCGGGGTCAGTTTCCACTCCAGCCAGGCCCGGCCGGGGATCTTTTCCGAAGACATGACGCGCATGACCGTTTCAGAATGGAAATCCTGCTGAAAAGAGCTGATCAGCCCGAGATGGAATTGTTTGCGCTGCCCCGTCAGGGCTTCCAGGCGCTGCATCAGGTCTGAAGCCGGGAGAGGCAGGAAGTGACGCCGGTAGTCTATGAGCATGCCTTCATGCTTGAGATGCGCCTTCGAGGTTTCCTCTGCCAGCCAAATGCGTTCCACCAGGGCGGGGTTGGTATCCTGCAGCGCACGTTTCACCGCCGCTGGGTAATCCCTC
>CAZBRI010000521.1:0-2507 GCA_964494055.1 uncultured Anaerolinea sp. | reverse complement strand
CTTCGTCACTCCATCCATAACCGGACTTCAAGGCTTCTAATCCGACTAACACGTTTACTGGCACATTTGGTCTCGAGCCTTTATCGGAATAGAGCACAGAAAATATATCTTCATTAATTCGGCTGAAGAATTCATTGTAAAATGTACTTGCCCAAGAATTTTCTAACCGTTTCCGTTGTTTTTCAGGAAGTTCACTGGCTGAACTGATGAGTGCTGGTTGTTGGTGTTTAGTGTTTTTCTTGAACATGCTTTCCTCGATTGGCGATTGATTGTCCTAATTATATTAAAGAAACGGTTAATCGAGGAGGGTTCAATGTTGTCCAGTTTTATATTAGTTTTTGCAGTGAAGTCATTATTATGAAAAAAATTGTTGTAAAATAAACCAATGAAAAATCCCATGAAAATTCTATTTCTTTCATCAGAAGCCGATCCATTTATCAAAGTAGGCGGTCTAGGTGATGTCGGTGGTTCGCTTCCAAATGCATTGATGGATCTAAATCAAGATTTGGATGTTCGACTCGTTATTCCTTTCCATTCGGCAATTCAAATGGAAAAGTTTGATTTGCATCGAGAAATTGTTTTTACGATTCCCCGCAATGGCGAGGATGTCCCTGTGCAGGTTTTTCATACTGAACGGAATGGATTACCCGTTTATTTTATTTCTGGTGATCCTTTTAACCATTCGACCAAAGTTTACGATACAGATGCAGCAGTAGATGGGGAGAAATTTGTTTATTTTTGTATGGCTGCCCTGGAATTAGCACGAAAACTTGATTTTAAACCTGACATTGTTCATGCTAATGATTGGCATACTGCGGCTGCTTTATATGGTGTCAAGTTAAAACAATTAGATCCGTTTTGGGTTGGGGTAAAAACATTACTCACCATCCACAATTTATGCTATATGGGTGCAGGATCAGAGGCAGCCATGACTGCTTATGGTCTTCCGCCTTTAAATGATCCGTCCATACCTTGGTGGGGACAGCAAACTCCATTGCCTGTCGGGTTATTTAGTGCAGATCATGTTGTCGCTGTTTCGCCATCATATGCTGAAGAAATTCAAACACCGGAATACGGCTGCGGATTGGAAAATTATTTACGCAATCGTCATGAAAATCTTTCCGGGATAGTAAATGGTATCGATACCGAATCATGGAATCCAGTTGACGATTATGCATTAGCTAAAAACTACTCTGTTAAATCAATTTCAGATCGTCTTGAGAACAAGCTTAATTTGCAGGGTCAATTTGGATTGAAAGTTGATGGTTCAATTCCATTACTGGCTATGGTGACACGTATGGATCAGCAAAAAGGGGTAGATATTGCCCTGGAAAGTTTACGTCTGATCCAGGAGCTTGATTGGCAGGCCATCTTGCTAGGTTCCGGCAATCCCGAAATTGAGTCAACCGCCAGGCGGCTTGAAAGTGATTTTCCAGATAGAGTTTGTGCCATTATCCGGTATGATGGTACTTTATCACGGCAAATCTATGGCGGTTCAGATATGTTAATGATGCCATCACGGTATGAACCCTGCGGGCTCGCGCAATTGATAGCAATGAGGTATGGCTCTGTTCCCGTTGCAAGAGCAACGGGCGGCCTAAGAGATACAATTGCTGAAGGTTCTACTGGATTTTTATTCACAGATGCCTCAGCCGGCTTGATGGCCGGGGCATTGAGAAGAGCGATAAAGGTCTATCAAGATAATAAAAAATGGAGAATAATTCAACAAACAGGAATGTCTGGTGATTATTCGTGGAAAATATCTGCAAGCCAATATTTTGATTGTTATCAAAATCTGTTGTTGAGGTAAATATGACATTTTCAAGAAGCTCCGGTGTTCTGCTGCATCCAACCAGTTTGCCAGGAAAATACGGTAACGGTGATCTTGGTCCGTCAATTTACCGGTTTATTGATTTTTTAGCCGATTCAGGCTGCAGTTTATGGCAAGTACTTCCTCTTGGACCAACCGGTTATGGAGATTCTCCATATCAAAATTTCTCAGCTTTTGCGGGTAACCCATATCTAGTCAGCCCTGAGCTGCTTTTAATTGATGGGCTGCTAACGGATGATGATCTCAAAGACATGCCGAGCTTTGATACTGAGCGGGTGGATTACGGATTGATTTTCTCCTGGAAACCCGGTCTTCTCGATCGTGCATTTGATCGCTTTACAACCACTGGCAGCATTCAAATCCGGAAAGAATTAGAGGCTTATTGTTTTGATGAAGCCTACTGGCTTGATGACTTTGCCTTATTCATGGCTTTGAAAGATTTTAACAAAGGAATTTCGTGGAATAGTTGGCCAATTGAACAAAGAACGCGCAATCAGCAGGCTATGGACAGTGCAAAAATAACATTTTCTACCCAAATCCTTCAACAAAAATTCCGTCAATTTTTGTTTTCACGGCAATGGAATTCGTTGAAGAAATATGTAAATGGTAAGGGGATTAAAATTATCGGTGATATTCCAATTTTTGTGGCAATGGATTCGGCAGATGCCTGGGCTCA
>CAZBRI010000520.1:0-2508 GCA_964494055.1 uncultured Anaerolinea sp. | reverse complement strand
CTTTGGGATGTTGAAGGTCAGGTCAAAACCGCCCAGGCTGTTGACCACCGCACGTCCGTCACCCAGCTTGTTGCCGAGCGGGTCGTTGATGATGTAATTAACCGCGCTGATGCCGTCGTTCACCAGGCCCACGTCACCTTTTTGACCGCCGCTCAGCAGGCGGATCCAGCCTTTGATGTGCACATCTTCGCCGGGTTTGTACATCTGCCGGTCGTCCATCACGTACCAGCGCAGCTCATCGGTCTGCGGGTAGGTTGTCCACGGCTGATCATCCCAGGCGGCCGGCGATTTCGGCAGAATGGCTGTATCACTGCCCAGGCTGCCGACAAGGTAGGTTGCACCGGTAGGGAGCGGGAAGCTGATGGTGCCGTCGGCAGCCGTCTGATAGCTGCTGCCGTTATTGTTGGCGGTGATACTCACACCCTGCAGCGGGCTGCCATCGGTCAGGCGGGCGGCCCAGGCCAGCATGCTGCTGTTATCGCTGAAGGCATCCAGCCCGATCTGTGTCACCTGTACCCAGGCCAGGATGGTCTGCGAGAGACGCTGCCAGCGCCGGTCATTGGTCTCGATCAGGGCTTTGGGCGGTTCGATCTGCACCACGAACTGACCGTAGGCACCTTTCATATACTCGGACAGGTTCACGTCCACCTGGGTCAGAGTGTCTGCCGGCAGGTTGAGGGAAAGGGTCTTCTCCACCAGCAGGGTGCCGGGCATCTGCGGGGTAACATCTGTCTGCCGGAAATTGCGCAGGTATTCTTTGTAAGCCGGCCAGTCTGCGGGCTGCACCCGGTAAACCTTGAGTTTGAGCCTGCTGTAATTGATGGCGTAAACCGAGAAAACCGGTTTGCTGCTGGAGGGGTCCAGTGTTACGATGGCCTGGCTGGGACCGCTCAGGAAGGGTTCCGCGCTGCCGACCTTGAAGGTCAGCCTGGCATCGCTGCCCAGCTGCTGCCCGTAAATATCCTGGATGCGCCCCGAGACGGTGACGGTGTAGGTGGTTCGTCCAACCGTCTGCCCGTGGATCTCGATCGAATTGCCAAAGATGCTGACGGAGTAACCGGGGATGGCCGGGCTGACGCTCAGCATGTCCTCGGTGAAGATGTTCTCATCCAGCGGGTTGTTGAACTGAATGTTGAAGGGCGTAAGCGGCGGGCAGGTATCGGATCCCCACGAACAGCGGTGATCGGTGATCTGCAGCGGGGCGTAGGTATCAAATTCAAAGGTCTGGGCTTCGGTCGTCAGCAGCGGACCTTCGGCAGAGGGGGTGCCCGGCCCTACGGTGACGGTGATGTGCGTGCTGGCCGGGAAGGGCTGCGCGGCTTTGAAGACCAGGAAGCGGCCCTCGAGCGCGGTCTTCACCATCTGGTTAATGTTTTCGTCTTTATCGATCTCCGCCTGTGAGGCAAGCTGAAGGCTGCTTTTCTGCCCGCCGGCATCCACGCGGATGGTGCCCAGCACTGAGGCCGGGTCGATGCGCTGGTCGAAGGCGATGAAGAACAGGGGCTGCAAAACTGTCGGGCCGCCGGACGGGGAATAGACGGTCATCTTTGGGGCCGGCACGCTGAAATCCCAGCTGACTTCCTGGGGCAGGGGGCTGCCGGTGATGGACCTGGTCCCGGCCGGGATGCTGACGTGGTACTGCGTGGCTTTTGGCAGCCGGTCGATCAGCTTTGAATCGGCCTGGAAGGTGATGGTGCGGGTACCGAGCCAGCGCCAGGTACCCGGCAGGGCCGGCTGAATATGCACCGGTACATCCGCCGCGGCCAGGTCATTGAGCGTGCCGAGCGGTACCATGGGCTGGTCAAAGGTGATGCTGACAAAAGGTGCGATGGGTATTTCGCCTTCAGGCGAGTAGCGCAGCACCTTGAGCGGGCCGGCGTGCGCCTGCTCGGGGGTGGGGGCAATTTCAAGGGGCGGGAACTGTTCGGTGATGATGTTCCCGGGTACAGGCTGCGGCAGGCTTTCCACCGGCCGGTTAAATGCCTGCTGATCGGTTTCAGCTGTCGGCAGGGCTGGCAGCCTGGAGAGCAGCTGCTGCACATCTGCATCCGGAAGCGGTGCGCCGGTGAGAACCTGGATTGGCTGTAAGGCGGCCGGCTGAGGCTGCCCTTCGCTCAGGACAATTTTCATGCTGAAATTTCCTCCCCGGGATGATGTGAGTACCTGGCTGGCCGGTCCGCTGATGACAGCGGTCGGCGCACCGGCTGCTGTGGGTGAGGCTGGTACGGCGGGCTGTAAGGCTGGCGGAAGATATGTATAAATCAGGAAAAATGCGGCTGCGATCAGTAAAAGGATCAGGATGGCTGGGAGCAGGATACGCCTGGTGTTGATGCTGCTGTTAGATGGTTGGTTCATGGGAAAGTTCCTCCTGGCATACACTAAACGCTCCAGCCCGCCGCCCTGTTCCCGGCCGCGCAAAACTGGTCAATACCTCTATTGTACAACCCAAATACAGGGAAGGAAAAGGGGAAATTAGTTCATAAACCTCCTCCCCCATTTTCGGTTTTT
>CAZBRI010000519.1:0-2514 GCA_964494055.1 uncultured Anaerolinea sp. | reverse complement strand
CGAGCTGACAGCTCATTGATGGATAATTTTTCTTTGCCCTTCAAGTAAGTTTCCAATAGGTCCCCAAGGGGTTCAGCCCATTGAATCGGTACTGGTTGAATGATGCCCAGGACATTCCCGGCAAGACCGCCATTACAATCAACGTCTAGACCTGCTTTGGCCAATAAAGAGAAGCATTCGGTCATATCATTTTGACAATACCAAAGAGATAATATGACCGCCGCTATATTATTATGTGCGTCAATCCAGTTGTATTCTTCGTATGTTTTTTCTAATATTTTCCAGGCGGGTGCAGGGTCGGTATTTTTGCTTACAACATCCAGGCAATTTCTAACCACAGAAGCGTAGAGACTTTTTTGCGGTATGTATTCAGCAGCTTCCAGGAGTATGGTTCTTGGGTCAGTGTGCACAAAAGCAAGAGAAGTCAAAACTGCAGCGAAAATCTCACCGTAAACACCATTGTTATCGTGGCTGATGATTCCATCGATATGCGCCAGCCGGGCTGCTTCAACCGGCCATCCAGGTGCCAGCATGCCGCAGATCATGCCGCGCATTTGTGCGCCGATCCAATTAGAATATGGATTATTGAATGAGCCAGATTCTGGCGGGAAAATTCCCTGGTTGAGATTTCGTAATGCGATCCATTCTGCAGACCAGCCAAACGGTATTTGTTTCAGCCATTCCATTGCAAGTTCACGGGAAGTGATTTTCCTTCCCATTCTTTCAAAAACGTCCAGTAAGACTAATTCGTAAACAACATCATCATTGGTTGTTTCAGGGGGTGTAATGTATGAGCGGATGTCGCCGTAAACTCCCGCTATTTTTTCGCCAATATATCCTTCAATTGCCGTCCCGAATGAACCGCCAGCGAGCTGACCCAGCCACCCGTTTAGAATCCTGTTTTCAATATTGGATTGATCAAAGGGTATTTTTAGTTCGCGGATTTTGCCAAATGCTGCTTTGATTTCTAGCCAGGTTTCCGGATGCTGGAAATGATTATAAGGGTGGCCCGGATCAACAGGGGCTTGATTGATCTCGAAAATTATTTCAGCAGTAAGGGCCCGCAGATCATCAATTTGACCCTGTTTATAAAGTTCAAGGCCTTTGATTATTAAACCGGCTGCTTTAGAAGTATTACGCCCCTTTGTATATGCTGCCTGGGCCATTTCTAAATAGGGGATCTCGGGGGCACCGGAACCTGGCACATGGCTGTCCCAAAACAATTTTATCAGTGCATCGCCGGAAGGAAATTCAAAGCTGCTATCATACCAATTGGATTGGTTGATTCGTCTGTCAAGAGGGACGGCATTATCACGCAATTCTCTTTCAATCTGCCAGGCTTTCATGATATTTTTTTCTTTCTTTTCTGAATTGAATAAAAATAAAGCGCTATGATGGTAGCAAGGTACGGAACCATGGATGTGAATTGGGATGGCAGATACTGCTGCAGGAGCAATCCTAATCCATCAGTAAAGCCAAAGAGCAGTGATATCAGCGCTATCCCCCAGGGGTTGCCATTAACCAGGATCACTGCTGCAAGAGAAATCCAGCCTCTGCCTGCAGACATATTTTCGGAAAAGAGAGTGACGTATCCAAGCGACAAAAATGAACCAGCCAGGCCGCACATGATTCCACAGATTAGGAGAGCCCAGATGCGGATGGTACTGGTTTTAACGCCGCTGGTGTCCAGGCTTGGGGCGTTGTAACCGGCTGCCCTTAACCGTAATCCGAACTTCGTTTTAAAAATTACGAATGCCGATATGAAGACTGAGATCAATGTTATATATATTAATAAATTTTGATCACTCAAAATACTTCCTAAAAATGGAATATCTGCGATGACAGGAATATGGATATTTGGAACAGGTACAATGGAAGGATCTGAGAATGCTCCTTTGACATTGAATATCTGCCTCATCATATAGGTTGTTGCGCCGACAGCAAATAAATTGAGGGCTATGCCTGTCACAAATTCATCTGTTTTTAATTTGACAGCAAATAATATAAAAATTAGTGCCATCGCGAGTGAACCAAGTATGGAGAAAATGATCCCAATGATCCATGAATGAAAGAAATAAGAACCAAGAACAGCAAAAAAAGCCCCGCCCAGCATCATACCTTCCATCGCGATATTGAAAATTCCGGCGTAATAAGTGAAAGTACCCCCAAGTGCGGCGAGCAGGATGGGAGCAGCACCAGAAATCATGCCATTGATCAAACCTTTAAAAATATTCATGTTGTTCGCTCCCGGGTTTTTCTTCGGATGATAAATTTGTCGAGGATGAGATCCATCGAACCTCGTCCGGCAACAATCACCAGGACAATGACAGCCTGTAATACCTGGATGAATTCACTGGGTACAGCGGTGATCAATTCCATTCCCAGGGCACCAGTCTGCATTGAGCTGAAAAATGCACCGAACAGCAGTGTACCGATCAAACCATTGTTAGCAACTACTGCGATCATGACACCATCCCAGGCGTAATTTGCTCCCAGTCCTTTCAGAAATCGGTG
>CAZBRI010000518.1:0-2532 GCA_964494055.1 uncultured Anaerolinea sp. | reverse complement strand
GATGGGTGCGCCGGCTTTGGCAAGCTGGTGAATGGCGATTCCGCTCAGGCATTCGGCTGCATGCTGTACCACCGATCCGACCAGGGTCACCGGTCCCGCCCCGCCGGCCAGCGGCATGGAGACCATTTCTGCTGGTACACCGGCTCTTGCCAGTTCGATCAGGTTTTGTGAACCGAATTCACTCCAGTTCAGCGGAGGGGAAGGGCATACATCAAATACGGCCTGCGGCTTGCCGGCCAGTTCAGCCCGGCCTCCGGCAAAGATGGCCATCATCTCGATCATGACATCCAGGGTCTTGATCGAAAATGAACCGGTTACGATCGGTTTGTTGGAATGCAGCAGTACGACATACAGCCGGTACAGGTCGCCGACTTCCTTCGGGATTTCGTTACAGACAATGGCAGTGGATTGCGCGTCATACTGAGGCAGCATGTCGGCGATTTTAACCACGCGTGCCAGGTCATTGGCATAAGACGGTTTGTGTTCAAGGGTCTCCGGGTCAAGTATATGAACACCGGAAGACCCGGGATCAAACTGAACCGCGTCGCCGCCGTAAGTGACCGTTGGATTGCCGAGACGATCATAAACTTTAAATACTGAAGGGACAGTCTCCAGGGCTTTTTCAACCACTTTGCGCGGAATCTGCAGGATTTCAACATCAGATGTTGCAGCTGCACCTGCTTCAAGCAGCAGGCTGCGTGCTTCGGCAGACTGCACTTTGATGCCGGGCTTCAGCATTAATTCATAGGCTTCATCAAGAATTCTGGTGACAAGATCTTCTGATAATAATTCAAGCTTTGGCTGCATGTGTTCTCCGATCATTCAGGATCTTTACATCCAATTACTTCACCGGCTGTTGCCTCCGGTGAAGGTCCAGTACCCGGATCACTTTATTCCAATGATGCGATAATCCGGCCGAGTTCACTTGAGACTTTTTCATCCAGTGTTTCAGGCTGATGGGCTGCCAGGGTCTTGCGGGCTTTTTCAAGCGCCCAATCCTGGGCATTATCTTTCTTGGTTTCCCATTCGCCGTAAGGTCTGCGGTCCATGAATTGCGGCAGGAAGATGTCGCGCATGTGCTGACGGGTATGTTTCTGGGTCAGGAAGTTGCCGCCAGGGCCTACATTGGCGATGACATCCATGGCCAGGGTTTCATCATCCACCACGATACCTTGCATCACCTTGTGAATCACCGAGAAGATCTCGCAGTCCAGCATCATTTCAGCAAATGACCAGATGCGGCTGCCGTGCAGGAAGCCGGCACCCAGCAGCATGTCGGACATGACAATGCAGGCCATCATGGTCGATAAGCTGTTTTCGAAACCTGCCTGCCAGTTGGGTTCTTTGGCGCCGGTGGCGAATGAACCCATGGAGAGCGGGATGTTGTAGAAATCAGCAAGCACGTTGGTGGCTGCCCCGTATAAAAAGTCTTCTGGACCGCCGCCCGTGTATGCACCGCTGCGCAGATCCGATGCGGTCTGGGCTGCGGCATAAAATACCGGTGCGCCAGGGAAGGCCAGCTGTATCAGCGCTGTGGCAGAAATGACCTCGGCATTACCGACGACTAGGTTGCCTGCCATGGTGGCTGGACCGGTTGTCAGGTTGGCGGCCATGGTCATAAAGCCGGTTGGAACACCGTATTCAGCAGCGACCAGTGCAGCGTCCAGGCTGCCGCCATCATGACCCAGCGGGGGGGCGGTGCACTGCATCAAGGAAAGGACCGGCCTTCGGCGCAGTTCTTCCCGGCTGCCGGCAACTGCGATGGCCATTTCCATGGCTGCACGTGCTTCGCGGTCGTTATAAATACTTTCAGTCTGTACATGCTTGGTGGAGTTTTCCCAGACGGTTTTTATCTCGTGCAGTCCTCGGGTTTCAGCAGGCTTGTCCTGGGCTGATAATGCCACCCAGTGAAAACCGATCTCTTCGGTGGCATCTGCAACCCGGGCAATATCACCCACGTCACTTAATTGGGATGTGCGTTTTTGACCGGTGTGAATATCAATGATTTCAACCCCGCAGCCATCCGTACCAAGGAAGACATGATTGCCGTCCATATCACAGTTTTGCTGCGGGTCACGGGCACCAAGCTGGTAACCGGCTGGTGCGCTTTTCAAGGCTTTTTCGATCAATGCCGGTTTGGCTTTGACGATCATTTTCTCGTGGTCAACTTCTGCACCATGCGCAGCCCAAATTTCAAGGGCTCGTTTGGATGGGAAGCGCACACCGACTTTTTCAATGGTCTGAAGTGTCGCTTCGTGAATACGCTGAATTTCAGCCGGAGTCAGGATGCTCAGGCTTAATTTTGGATTTGTAATTGATTTAATATTTTTTGACATTTACATATTCCTCCCCGGGGGTATGAGCCCTGGGATTTACCCCCATTTTTGCTGGAAAAATGGGGCAGGCAGGAAATTGATGGCTCAGTTAATACCCATCAGGGATTTGGCAACATTGACCGCACCGATCGCATCTTCGCTGTAACCATATGCGCCGATCTTTTGTACCCCCTCACGGGTCACCGGGGCACCGCCC
>CAZBRI010000517.1:0-2534 GCA_964494055.1 uncultured Anaerolinea sp. | reverse complement strand
AAATCGATCTTTAATCTTTCATCAACTTCGATCAGACCATGCATTGATCCGCTTGCGCCTTCAGTCCTGCGAAGAACAGCTCTTACCCTGCTTACGAGTTCACGCGGGCTGAATGGCTTGGTAACATAGTCATCAGCACCTTTTTCAAGACCTCTTACCCGGTCATCTTCTTCGCCTTTGGCTGTCAGCATGATCACCGGAACATTGCTGATCTCTCGTACCATTTCAAGCACTTCAAATCCATCCAGATCTGGCATCATAATGTCCAGCAGGATCAGGTCAGGGTTGACATCGCGTAATCTTTGTACTGCTTGTTTTCCGTTGAACGCCTCGCTGACTTGAAACCCGTCGTGTTCCAAATTCAGCCTGATAAAGCGCACCATTCTTTCTTCGTCATCCACAACCAGGATACGGCGGCGGTCTATTTCATCGGCCATTTTCTACTCCCTGAAGAAACCTTGAATCTGATCATCCTGTTCGCTCGGGATGATCTCAATGAATGTTACCCGATTTAATGGCCAGATGGCTTCGGTGACATTGGCTTGCAAATAATGCAGGTCTTTACCATCCCGGCGGCGAGGATTTTTTATTCGAATGATTTGGTCCGTGGATTCCGGGAGTGCATCAACCTCACCCAGCACCGGATCTTCGTTATTGATATGAACAAGAATTGTTGGCATAAAAACCTGTTAGGCTAACGCGATTTGCATTTTAAGTCTTCCGAGAGCGACAATATCGCCGTGATGCAGTGGCTGGGGAACATTCGGCATAATCCGGATCCCGTTGATATAAGTGCCGTTGGATGACCCCAGGTCAACAATTGACACGCCATCTTTATTATGCCTGATCATCGTGTGCAGTCTTGAGACGCCATTTTCAAAAGCTTTATAGATGGTGAGGTCCACATCCGGCTCAACGGGCTGATTTTCACTGAACCTGCCGATTGAAAATTCCTGCCGGTCTGAAAAAGCAAGAATATGGCCGCTATCTAACAGGTGAAGAGAGATCCATGCAGTGCTTTGCCGCGCCCTTTCATATTCCAGCTGTGCTTCTGTTTCCATATCAATTCCGGTTGAATCGAACTTATGGGTTTGCACCGCTGTTGTCTGCAGCAATTGGGTGCCGCACTCGCTGCAGAATATGGTGCCATCAGGTTCGTTAGATTTACAATTTTGACAAATAATCATTAAATATTCTCCTCGGGCAATAACAATGCCCTTGTTCCATATTTGATCTCTTTTTCGCCGGCTCCTGAAATCTTGTTATCACTTTCAATATTACGTATTTCCAGCATAATTGTTTTAGCCAGTTTTTGTTCACCATTTGCCAGCATCCTTGTTGCCAGGCGCTGAAGATGAACGGCAGCTTGTGAATAATTACCAATTATAACTTCGCTTCGTGCTTTTTCCTGCATTCTAAACATGGTCAGCCGTGATAACGCCTGCATCAGGTTGGCTGGCGGGGAAACAAGTGTGCCTGTATTTTTTACAGGCAGGAAAAGATTGATCGGAATGGCAGGAATCGGGGCGTCCAAACCAAACGTGGAGAAATCAAGGTTTCCTTTAATCAACTTAACCTTTTCATTATTTGCGTTCAGGGCGTTAATGGTTAATTCGATCAGGATCGATAAATAACCATCTTGAACCAGGGCTCCCAATTTTAATGGATTTTCAAGGAGAACAGTATCAGTTTCAGGCTGGGTGCGAAAAATATAACTAATCTCGACTCCGTCTCCCAATTCATAATCCAGAAAAACGTTGTCAACGATCGTATTGGATAAGTGCATGAATTTATCCAACAAGAAATTTTCAATGTCGCGCGGATCTTTGACTAAAATACAATGACCGGATGAAAGGTGCGCCAGTTTGTCAAGGAAGGAATCATTCCAGTCATTTCCGATCCCAATACCGCTGATGCCAATATTTTTCGAAGCCGCTTTTTTAGCAAGGTCATAACATACTTCCTCATCGCCATATGTATGACCGTCGGTAAGGAGAATAATGTGATTGATATATTTGGAATTATGATAACGTGAAACTTCTTCATATCCCGCATTCAATCCCTGGAAAATTTCAGTTCCTCCAGAAACCTGCAGGAAACGGATGAATTTATCTGCCTGCTGCAGATCTGATTTCCTGGCAGCCGGGATGACTACCTGTGCCCGGTCATTAAAAGTGACGATCGAAAAAATATCGTTCGGTTTCAATTTATTGAGAATTTGGATAGCTGTGGATTTGACCGTATTTAACTTATCACCGTCCATGGATGTGGAGCAATCCAGGACAAGGCATAGATTGATCGGAACAGGTCCTGTTGATCGGATCAATTCTGAAGTAGGTGATACCTCAATTAGAATATAGGCTAATTGTTTTTCGGTAAGCGGGGAGAGTGATGTTCGGCTGAGAAATATCTGGGAATTGATATAAGTTGGCAGGTTTACTTCTGGTCCGAGGGTTGGATCATAAGCAGCACGCAGGGCCGGGTTGGATAAGACCTGGTATGCCTGCTGCACATCCATGAATAATTCGGTTTCT
>CAZBRI010000516.1:0-2549 GCA_964494055.1 uncultured Anaerolinea sp. | reverse complement strand
GGCGGCATTTTGTCCGATCCGAGTTACCAACAGACCCTGCTGTTCATCAACAAACTCTATCGTGACAAACTGATCACACAAGACATGTTCACGATGACTACCGATGACTATAACCAGAGAATGGCGAACGGCAAATATGGCATCGCCGTGATCGACGACGTGTTTTCCAGCGATTGGGGTGGGCCTTTCATAGAGAAGCAGAAGATTGATCCGGAACTGAGCACCACAGTCATCGATCCGATCGTCAATGCCGGCGTGAACATGGAAAATGTCAAAACAAACTGGGGCAGCGCCATGGGTTGGAATGTGGCCGCCATCAGCAAGGATGCCAAGAACCCCAAAAACATCTTTGCATATTTTGACTACATTTATGGACCGATGGGTTCCCTGCTAACCACCTACGGCGCGCCCGGCGACAAGGGTTACTGGCAGGAAAAACTGGGCGAAAATGACATGCCTGTCATGAATCCTTCCTATCTGACCGCCACCACGGCCGAAATCGATTCAAAATGGATGGGTTCGAACTGGACTGCCAACAGCGGCTATATGAACAAGCTGACCTATTACAACTTTGAGAAGACCGGCGTCGCCACACAGATTGTTAAAGATCAGCTCGCCCACACCTGGAACCATTTCGTGGATGCGACCGAGTTGGTGAACATCATCCCCGATCCCGCCACGGATATGGGCATCCTGTACCAGAACATCCAGAACCTGTACACCACCGCCATCCCTGAGATCATCAACGCCAAATCCGAGGCAGATGCCAAGGCAGCCATTGACGCAAACATCAAGAAACTGGACGATGCAGGTTTACAGAAGCTTCTGGATTGGCAGACAGCCGTCTGGAAGCAAAATATGCAGACACTGGGCAAGAAATAACCCCTGAACCTGCACAGCATGCGAATTAAATTGGGCCTGGCAGGCAGGTTCGCAAGGTATATGCGAGCCTGACCGAGGCAGACCCGAATCCTTACCACTCACCGCGGGGCTTTACCTGATCCGTGAAGCCCCGCGGATGATAAGCTGGCGGGTAATTTGCCTCAGCATGTATTTACTTTTACAATGTCACATTAAACAGATGTTTTATGGATGTCCCTTAATCCTCCTGAGAAACCAATCTTTCTTACACATCGAACAGCGGCAGCCGTTCCTTTTATGGAACCACTCCCGGTAGAAGCATCCGGGAGGATGTTGCACACCGTCCAAATGCTCCTGCTGGAATGACCGTTATATAACATGTGACATTGTCAAAGTAAATACCATTAAATTAAAAATCACGGAGAAATCCGGTTTATGAAGGAATGATCATGTCGATAAAAATCAGCATTATCGGTGCAGGAAGCGCGGTATTTTCCCTGAGCCTGATCCGGGATATCTGCACAACACCCAGGCTGCATGATGCGACGATTTCATTGATGGATATCGATGAAAAACGTCTCAATGCGGCATATGGACTGTGTGTGCGGTACGGAAAGGAACAGGGGCGCAATTTTAGGATAGAGAAGACGACTGACCGGATCGAGTGCATCCGTGGTGCGGATTTTGTGATCAACACAGCTTTGCATGTTAATTATGAAATGTGGAAGCGGGGCTGGGCGATCGCGAAGCGCCATGGTTATCGATATGGCGGCAGCCTGCACATCATGCACGACGAGGCGTTCTGGATCAATCATTACCAGTTCGAACTCATGGAAAGTGTTTACGAGGACATGCAAAAAGTGTGTCCGGAGGCGTGGTATCTGGTTGTGGCGAACCCGGTTCTGGCCGGGATCACACATCTGAAACGCAAGTACCCCGACTCGAATATCGTTGGTCTTTGCCACGGGTACAATGGCGTTTTTCCCGTTGCGGAACAGCTTGGCTATGCGCGCGAAGATTTACAGTACGAAGTATCTGGTGTAAACCATTCGATTTGGATGAATCATTTCACGCTCAAAGGTCAGGATGGTTTTGCCATTCTCGATAAGTGGATTGCCGAAAAGAGCGAGGAACACTTCAAAACAGTGGGGTATGGCAGTCTGACTGGCCCGAAAATCATTAACCTATACCAGCGTTACGGTGCTTATCCGATTGGCGATAACGGCAACCCCGGCGGCGGCGCATGGGGCTGGTGGTACCACACGGATGCCGAAACAGAACAAGGCTGGAAGGAAGATCCCGCGCGCTGGTTCAAGGAAATCTACTTCGAGGCAAATGAGCGCATGGTGGAAGCGATTGCAAAGGCTGTCGCGGATGAAACCGTTCGTGTAAGCGAAATGTTTCCGCCCGAAGAGCGTGTGCACGAGCCGATGATCCCGTTGATTGAGTCGATTGCGTTTGACATTCCGCGCGTGATCATTGTCAACGTGCAAAATACGCACAATTTTGTTGAAGGCCTGCCAGTCGACTTTGAAGTTGAAATCCCGGCGTTGGTCAGCGCGCGCGGTATCGCAGGCATGCGCTGCAAACCGCTGCCAAGGGCGGTCATTGCCTCGATCCTGCGTGACCGGGTCGCGCCGGTTGAGACCGAGTTATCTGCTTATATCACCGGTAATTATGAAACCCTG
>CAZBRI010000515.1:0-2563 GCA_964494055.1 uncultured Anaerolinea sp. | reverse complement strand
CAGACCCCCTCCCGGCCTCCCCCATTTTCAAAGACCGAAAATGGGGGAGGGGGTTATTGTTCAGATTATTCTGATTGGCCAGGCATTCTGTCAATAACGCTGATACGAGGTCAAACCTCCAGCTTCCTGGTTCCCAGCCATTTCACCATCTCCGGGTTGCGGTGGTCAAAGAAGCAGCTTGTTCTGGTATCCAGGGCTGCGATCGCTTCCAGGTCTTCGGCGCTTAATTCAAAATCAAAGACACTGATATTTTCCAGCATTCTCTCTTTGCTGGTCGTTTTAGCGAGGGTAATGATTCCTCTTTGTAATACCCAGCGGAGAATGACCTGGGCGGCGGTTTTATTGTGCCTGGCGGCAATGGACAGCAGGGTTTCATTCTGGAATATATTATTCTTTCCTTCTGCAAAGGGTGCCCAGGCTTCAACCTTAACGCTGTTATCCTGCAGGAACTTTTGTGTGTCGATTTGCTGCTGGAAAGGATTGACTTCGATCTGGTTGACTGCCGGTGTGATCTTGTTATGGATCATCAGGTCAATGATGCGGTCAGGCTGAAAGTTGGAAACCCCGATGGCGCGGATCTTTCCCTGCTGGTAAAGCGCTTCCATCGCGCGCCATTCACCGTACACATCCCCGTAGGGCTGGTGAATCAGGTAAAGGTCAACGTAATCCATTTGCAAGCGTTTCAACGACCGGTCGAATGCTTTGAGCGTGCCTTCATAACCATCAGCCTGGATCCACAGTTTGGTGGTGACAAACAACTTTTCTCTTGCGGCACCGCTTCTTAAAATTCCCCGGCCGACAGCTTCTTCGTTCCCATAGGAGGCAGCTGTATCAATATGGCTGTTGCCTGATTGGATGGCGTCCACCACGCTTCTCTCACACACATCCGGGTCAGCGATCTGGAAAACACCGAAACCCAAGAACGGGATATCAACACCATTGTTTAATTTTACGGTTTGCATTTTAATTCTCCTAATTGAAAAACCTCTAAAAACATATATTTAATCCCCCAGCCTGCTCATCTCAATCCTTCAGCCAGAACTTTGAGAGTTTATTCTTCAATTCTTCATTATTATTGACGACCTGAACGCCCCGCCAGTGGGCTGGGAAAAGCTGACGGTAGCGGGCATGGGTGAAGCGGCTGTCGATGAGTAATATAATGCCCCGGTCGGTTTCGGTACGGATCAGGCGGCCGGTGGCTTGCAGCACACGGTTGAAGCCCGGGTACTGGTAGGCATACGCAAAGCCGCTGACAGCTGACCGGTCAAAATACTCCCGGATCAGGTCCCGTTCCAGCCCAAGCTGAGGGATGCCTACCCCGACCACGATCACGCCGATCAACCGCTCGCCCACCAGGTCGATCCCTTCGCCAAAGATGCCGCCCATCACAGCCAGCCCGATCAACGTCTCCCGGTTAGCCGCTGATAACCTGGCAAGGAACAACTCACGCCCGGTTTCAGTCATCGCCCGGTCCTGTACTAGCAGCTGCTCTTCCGGCAGCTTTTCCTTGAGCAGTTCCAGGACTGAAGCCAGGTATGCGTAGGAGGGAAAGTACACCAGGTAATTACCCGCATGTATGCTGCAGGCCTCCAGGATGGCAGAAGCGATCACGGCGTAGGAATCTGCCCGATGCTGGTAGCGGGTGGAGACCTGTTTATGGATCAGCAGGCAGGCATTATTTTCAGGGAAAGGGGATTGGAACACGCAGGCTGGATGAACAGCCTCACCGGTCAACAGTTTTGTAAAATAATCCATCGGCAGCAGGGAGGCTGAGAAAAAGACGACTGCCTGGCTGCGCGAGAGCGGTCCGGCCAACATGGGAGCCGGGTCCAGGCAGAATAACCTGGCTTTAAGATCGCCCTGTCCATGGCGTTCAAAGTAAGAGACATAAAAAGAATCAAAATATTCAGAGGTTCGGAGGTAATTGAGGCAGGCGAAGTAAAAATCAAGCAATGCCAGCCTGAACTCAGATGGTTGGTTCAGCACCAGCCAGGATTCGGCCTCCTGTGTGAATTCCCGAATCAGCTTAATCAGTTCACCCGGTAGTTCGTGCTCCACCAGGTGGGGCAGCTCCTGAACCTGTATGGACTTGCGTATCTCCAGCATGGTTTTATTAATGCTGCCCAGCTTTTTGGCCAGCCCCGGCACATGCGGTTTGATCAGCCGCTGCAGTTCCAGAACGCTGCTTTTATCCAGCTCAGCTGAATACATCGCTCGGGCCCGGTCCGGCAGGTTGTGGGCCTCATCCACCAGGAAGACATACTTTTGGGTAACGAGATCAAAAAAACGGTGCAGGTAAACGCGCGGATCGAAGACATAGTTGTAATCGCAGATGATGCAGTCAACCCATAACGATAGATCCAGCGAGAATTCAAACGGGCAGAGCTGATACTCCCGGGCGATTTGCTCGATGACAGGGCGGGTAAAAGCCTGCTGATCATCCAATTCGAGGAGTGCTTTCTTGACCTTGTCAAAGTAGCCCCTGGCATAGATACAGACTTCCGGGTCACAATTGTCCTGCGGGACAAACCAGATCTTTTCTTTGGCCTTCTGGGTCACAATC
>CAZBRI010000514.1:0-2586 GCA_964494055.1 uncultured Anaerolinea sp. | reverse complement strand
GTTCAGACGTGTGCTCTTCCGATCTTGGCGCAGGACGACTGCTTCGGCACGATAAGAACGCGGCTGCTCAGGCATTTATTCCCCTGTATTTTTTTAGTTTGAAGCAATTCGAGAGAGAATTGCTGGTTACACGATTGGTTGTTCTGAAATTATTACCATCCCCCCGGACCCCTTCCAAAGGAAGGGGGGGAATTATTTTTTTTGTGGATTTTTTTGCGCTAAGGGCTTGCGCAAAAAAATCCACATGCGGGGAGAGCAAGGGCTGAGATGATTCTTTTTGGGGTTTGTTTTTTTGACGGGTGATGTTGGGAAAACACATCGTTTTCGGGGAGAGCAAGGATTGAGATGATACTTTTTGCGTTTTGTGGTTTTGACATTTGATGTAAGGAAAAAACATCGCCTGCGGGGAAGGGCTGGTTTTAATTGCGATGAGGTTGGCCCTGTTGGAACCATCCCCCCGGCCCCCTTCCAAAGGAAGGGGGGGAATTATTTTTTTTGTGGATTTTTTTGCGCGAAAGGCTTGCGCAAAAAAATCCACCTGCGGGGAGTTCAAGGGGTGAGATGATTCTTTTTGGGGTTTATTTTTTTGACCGGTGATGTCGGGAATAAAAGCCGCTTGCGGGGAGAGCAGGGGTTGGGATGATTCTTTTTGCGATTTGTATTTTTGACGGGTGTTGTTAGGAAAAAACATCGTTTGCGGGGAGAGCAAGGGTTGGAATGATGCTTTTTGCGATTTGTGGTTTTGATATTTAATGATAGGAAAAAACATCCCTTGCTGGGAAGGGCTGGTTTTTATTGTGGTGAGGTTGGGCGTGTTGGAACCATCCCCCCGGCCCCCTTCCAAAGGAAGGGGGAGAAAGAGGTTCTTTTGTGGATTTTTTGCGCCAGGTTCAGCGCAAAAAATCCACCTGCGGAGAAGAACAAGGATGCTGTTTTTCGAAATTGAAGTGTTTTTCAAAGGTTGATCATTTTTGGGGTACATGATTACCTGGTTGATAATTCCTGGAAATTGCCTGGGATTCATGAAAAAAAATTCAATACAATTGTAACTCTGTTAAAAGCACAATCGTCATATAGGATTAAGTTCAATAACATTCAAGAAAAGGTGGTTCCAAACAGGTATTCGGCTTTTTTCTACCTCCTATTCTTCTGATTATCTGTGATAATAAGCGCATGCCGACCATTGAACAAGCCCGCAGCTGGTACACCGATGAAGACCCGGTGCATGATTTTGACCATATACTTCGCGTTTACAGGATGGCTGAGAAATTAGCGGTCCTTGAAAACGCTGATATTGAGATTGTTCAGGCTGCTGCCCTCCTGCACGATGCATCCGGCAGCAGTCAGCATGATGCTGAGAAACGATCCAAACATCAGCATGCCTCAGCTGAATTTGCCAGTGAGGTTCTGACTGCTGAAGCGTGGTCTTCCGATAGAATCGAAAAGGTGCAGCACTGTATACGTGCCCACCGCTTTCGCGATAATTCAGAAACGCCTCAGACTATTGAAGCTAAGATCATATTCGATGCAGACAAATTGGATGCAATCGGTGCTGTCGGGATTGCCAGGGTAATTGCATTCTCAGCCAGAACCCCGCGGCCATTTTATTCAGCACCATCAGAGCAATTTCTAAAAAGCGGTGTGCTGGAAGATGGTGAACTGCATACTTCGTATCACGAACATTTATTCAAACTCAGCCGGATAAAAGACCGTATGTTAACAGCTTCGGGGCGTAAAATTGCTGAGGAGAGACATCAATACCTGGATGAATTCTTCCAGCGTCTGATCGCTGAATGGAATGGTGAAAAATAAAATGATGACAGAAAACATCAATCAACCAAAACCGATAGACATCATCGGTATCCCGATCGACATGGGAGCTGACCGGCGGGGGGTGGATATGGGTCCGAGCGCGATCCGGTATGCGCACCTGCAGGGTGAACTTCAACGGTCAGGATTCAGCTTTGAAGACTGCGGAAACCTCGAGGTGCCGATCGCAGAAATGTGCAAGATCAGCGAGCCCAGTCTCAAATACATCGACTGTATTGTTCCCATGGCGCGCCGGGCAGCTGGCGCAACGGCAACATCCATTCAAAAAGGTCACCTGCCGCTGGTGCTGGGAGGGGATCACAGCATTGCACTCGGTTCGATCCGCGGGGCAGCCAGGAATCAAAAGCTGGGTGTGATCTGGATCGATGCTCATGCAGATTTTAATACCAGCGAGACCACCCCTTCCGGTAATATTCACGGCATGCCGCTGGCAGCCTTATGCGGGATGGGTGATCCGCGTCTTGTTCGGCTGTGGAATGAAACCGTTCCGGTGCTGGACCCGGGACGGGTGGCTGTTATCGGTGCACGTGACCTGGATGCGGGTGAGAAAGAAAATTTACGAAAAGCCGGCGTTTTGGTGCTCGGAATGGAACAAATCGACCGAATTGGCATGTTCCGGGCACTGGAAATTGCATTGGAGCGCGTTATGGATAACGTCGATGGAATTTACCTTTCACTTGATGTAGACTCCCTCGACCCCCGGCACGCCCCAGGTGTAGGTAGATCGGAAGAGCACACGTCTGACTCCAGTCACCT
>CAZBRI010000513.1:0-2591 GCA_964494055.1 uncultured Anaerolinea sp. | reverse complement strand
ACCTCAGTGCAATATTGGGCATGTGATGCAAACGATAATACCTGTTAAACGATATAAAAATCATTTGAACATTAATGGCAAATCATGCTGATATACGATGCCGGGCTGAATGACCTAATTTCCATACTTGGTGAGTGGGGTTATCCTGCCTATAGAGCTAATCAAATTTGGGTGGGATTGTATAAAAATTTCTGGAATTCTCCTGATCAATTCTCAACACTTCCAAAAGACCTGAAAGAAAAATTAGCTGCTCACTTTGATTTCGAACCCATCAAACCAGGCCTTGTTCTGAATTCCTCAGACGGACAGACCAGGAAAATATTGTTTTCACTGGGTGATGGTAAACAGGTTGAAGCGGTTTTGATGCGTTATGACCGCAGGCGGACACTATGTATATCGACGCAGGTAGGCTGTGCCATGGGATGTACGTTCTGTGCAACCGGACAAATGGGATTCACCCGTCACTTATCAAGCGGTGAAATAGTAGCGCAGGTGATGTTTTATGCACGGCAGCTGAATGAAAACAAAGAAGCCGTGACAAACATTGTTATCATGGGTATGGGTGAACCATTTCATAATTATTCCAATACCATGGACGCCGTTGACCGTTTAAATGATCCAAATGGTTACAATTTCGGCGCACGAAGGATCACCATTTCTACTTCAGGGCTAGTCCCCGCCATTAAAAAATTTGCTTCCGAAAAGCGGCAAATAAACCTGGCTGTTTCCCTTCATTCTTCTGAAGATATAACCAGAACCAATATGATGCCAGTCAATAAAAGTTATCCCATAGCAGAATTAATTGAAACCTGCAAAGCCTATACTGATTTGACAGGCAGGCGCATTACTTTTGAATGGGCACTTATTCATGAAGTTAATGATTCCGCTGAGGAAGCATACAGGCTGGCCAAACTATTAAAGGGGATGTTGTGCCATGTAAATGCAATTCCACTCAATCCAACCACTGGTTATTCTGGAAAAGCCACCACAAGGGAAAGAGCTGAAATATTCAAATCAGTTTTAGAAGAAAATGGTATTCCTTGTACAATTCGTATACGCAGAGGGATTGATATTCAAGCAGGCTGCGGACAGCTGGCCTCTCATCAGATAATCACACCTTAAATTTAATTGAGTCAGAATAAAAAAGAAAGTCATAACATATAGCAGAAATGAAATTATAATAATATGTGGATTTTTTTTCAGCGCATGACCCAGCATTGGGAAAACATGTCAATTCCATTACAAATCAGTTTTCTGAGAGCGTACATCTATGAATGATGAAAAACAAACATGGTTAAGTAAATCACCCATCCCTGCACTCCCCTGGTTGACAGTTGAGGTATTTATTTTTGGTCTGATTATGATCCTTGCAGTCATCTCCAGATTTTATATTCTCGGTGACCGGGCGATGAGTCATGATGAAAGCCTGCATACCTATTTCTCATATTTATTTTCGCGTGGACAGGGTTACCAGCATAACCCAATGATGCATGGGCCGCTCCAATTTCACCTAATTGCGCTGGCATATTTTATTTTTGGCGCAAGTGATTTTGTTGCCAGAATACCTGCTGCGACATTCAGCATCATCGCAATTGGTTCTTTGTGGATCTGGCGGCGTTATCTTGGCCGTGCAGGTGCCCTCGCAGCAGCGATGATGGCATTGATCTCACCATTTCTTCTTTACTATGGACGCTACACAAGAGAAGATTCATATGTAGCAGTTTCATTGATTGTTTTGCTGTACAGCGTATTACGTTATTTTGAAACCGGCAAACCCAAATATATCTACCTGATAGCAGGTGCGCTGGTCATTCATTATTTGACAAAGGAAACTTCCTTTATCTATACAGCACAATTATTAATTTACCTGGCCATATATTTCCTGGTAAAAATTCTCGAAAAACCCTGGCAGGGTGGACAATCGAATTTCCGCGGCTTCCTGGCGGCTCTTCTTTTAGGAATTATGCTGCTCGGTGCAACCGGTTTCATTGTCTTATCGAATAAAAAGGCTGGAGATGCCAGTGGAACACTGACTGCTGCACCTGCAGATCCGAACGCGGCTGCAAATGTGCTGCAAGCCCCGAGCGCTTTAAGCAGCACGCCTGTCATTATTCTGGGTGTTTTGGCCGTACTTGCCATTGCTGGGGCCGTTTTCTTTTTGATCAAAGGTTTTGGGCTCGAAAATATACGTAAAGAACGATCTTTTGATCTCCTTATCGTATTTGGTACGATCGTCCTTCCGCAGCTTTCAGCTTTTCCTGTCCATCTTCTTGGATGGGATCCGTTGGATTATTCAATCAGCGGTCTGGTTCACACTGGAGCATTTCTCGGTCCGATCATTCTGATCACGATAGCCATCGGGCTTTGGTGGAATAAGGATGTGTTTTGGAAGTTGGCATTGATATTCTGGGGACCTTATATCCTGCTATATACAACCGTTTTCACAAACGGTGCAGGTTTTTTTACAGGAACTGTCGGCTCGCTTGGCTACTGGCTGGAACACGCAGTATTTCCAGATGGATTGTGCCATCTGGCCGATATGCCAATGGTACGGTGCAAATGTTATAGCCGTCAGTGGATACGTCTTTTAG
>CAZBRI010000512.1:0-2592 GCA_964494055.1 uncultured Anaerolinea sp. | reverse complement strand
CGGACAGTTTTCTTAAGAACATCATATGCAGTATCAGTGGTAAGTACTTCTGATTGTATTGATGGGGCTTTTGCAGCACCTGGTCTGTATATTAAATTTACCGGTCCCCAAATTTCATAATCCTGCTGCAGCCTGAAACCATCCGGAAAATATGTCATCACCATGGTGTCATTCTGAATATCAGGTGCCCGCCATGTAAGCTGCCACCAGGTCTGACGCTGATAATCCCAAAGCTTCTGCCATTCACCGGCATTCAACTGCTGTGTCATCACTGATAATCCTATCAGTACGAATAGTATGACTTTTCGAAATCGCGGCTGAAGCATCAAGGTTAGCCCGACCACAAGCATCACAACGCCTGCTTCTGGATGGAGTCCATAACTTTTGTAAGAATCGGTTAAATCGACATTTCTCCCGGTAAGAACAACCGGCAGGATGGCGCAGAACATTGTAATCGCGCCGATCACTAAAAGATCACGGATAAATTTCTCGTGTTTGCTGCTGAAGATCTCATTCGGATTAATTTTTACAAGCCGGCTGTATACAAACAACAAAGCGATCACAATTAACGAAACGCCAAAAGCTGCGGTTAAGATGGAGTACTCTGCTTTTGAGAATAATTCATAAGGTTTGACAAACCAGGCATAAATACCGGTATCCAGCATATCCTTGCCTGTTTCAAAAAATATCCTCAATAACATATTTCGCGTATCTGCGAGATAGTTGCCTGCAAGTTTCACTGCATCAGTAGAATTTCTTGATCCGGAAAATATAAATAACCGCCAATATACGAATAGGATCAGGGCAAATGCGTGAATCGACCACCTCTTAATTATTTCCCAAAATGCCGATAAAAAATCATGGTTCCCATTCCGATACAAAGTGTAAGTCAGCAGGCAAAGCCGCATGCCTTCCAATCCGAGCATGTATTCATAAACGAACAAATAATTTACGGTAAGAAGGAATGAAGAAATGATTAATAAAACTTTCCAAAATCCTCTTTCCAGTTTCAATGCCTTCAGCATAAAGGCAATAGATAATAGCGCTGAAGCAAAACCGAAAAGATGGTTTTGCTTTGTATTGGCATTCGGGATGGAAAGAAAACCGGGGTAGACAAGGAATAGGACAACCATTAAGGTTGTGATTGACTTATGTTCCGGCCAGACAAGCCGGAGTATCCAGAAAAATGCAAGTGCACCAATAAATCTCCAGGCCAGTGCGTAAAGGTGCCAGTTGATGATCAGATCACCCAGTAAGCGGTAAACCAGAGAATATAACACCCCCATAAACGGCCTGTCAGTGCTGAAGAGCGATACCATGCTCTGCGCACCTCTGGCTTGTCCAGACCAAAGGACGTACCAGTCGTCATGATAATAACCCAGCCGGGCGATATTGATACCATATGTGACCAGTGTGATCAGAAAAATCAGCAGTATGGCCTGAAACGGTTCATTTTTTAGTGTACGATATACACGTGCCAACATATTATTTCACCAATAAAAATAAAAAGTAATTACCAATAAATACTTAACTAATTATTATCATACACTATAATATTTATTTTTCTGTTGATTTAGGCTAGGAATTGAAAGTATTCACGTTTGCTATATTTAAAAATATGTTTTTTGGTTCCTGGAAATAAAACTGGAGCCTGGTTATTGATTGGGTAAACAAAAAACTGGCTATCACAATGAAACTATTATTTTCAAGATGACCGCGGATTAAATGACAATCATCACTACAATCGTTAAGGGTTGAATGCTATAATCTGAGCCGATTAATATCCAAAGGAGATATAAAAACATGTCATACAAAGATGTGAAAGTGCCTGCAGGCGGGGCAAAGATCAGTATCAAAGATGGAAAGCTCCAGGTGCCTGATAACCCCATTCTGCCGTTTATTGAAGGAGATGGAACTGGTCGTGATATCTGGCGCGCTTCAGTGCGCGTTTTTGATGCGGCAGTGGAAAAAGCATACGGCGGAAAACGCAAAGTGCATTGGATGGAAGTGTTCGCGGGAGAAAAAGCGTTCCTTCAATTCAAGAATTGGCTGCCGGAAGAAACCACCCAGGCTTTCAGCGAATTTCTGGTGGGCATCAAGGGACCACTGACCACCCCGATCGGCGGCGGTATTCGTTCCCTGAACGTTGCCCTGCGGAAAATTCTGGACCTGTATGTTTGCCAGCGTCCGGTGCGCTATTACAATGGTGTGCCTTCCCCGGTGAAGCACCCCGAATACGTGGATATGGTCATCTTCCGCGAAAATACCGAAGACATCTACACTGGTATTGAATTTGCCTACGGCACCGAAGATAACGCCAAGTTCATGAAGATGTTCAAGGAAGCCTTCCCCAAGGAATATGCCAAGATGCGCTTCCCGGATACCGCGGGTATCGGCATCAAGCCGGTTTCTGTCGAAGGTACCGAACGCCTGGTGCGCGCTACCATTCAATGGTCGCTGGATAACAAGCGCAAGAGTGTGAACTTTGTCCACAAGGGCAATATCATGAAGTTCACCGAAGGCGCCTTCAAGGATTGGGGCTATGCCCTCGCCAAGCGAGAATTCCGAGATCAGATTGTCACCGAGCGCGAG
>CAZBRI010000511.1:0-2602 GCA_964494055.1 uncultured Anaerolinea sp. | reverse complement strand
AATTCGTGATGTATTTTTGGATTTCCATTTTTTTCTCCTCCCCCATTTTCGGTCTGTGAAAATGGGGGAGGCCGGGAGGGGGTCCGCCTTTGACCCTGGTTTGCCTTGCATTTGTTTCGCGCACAGTTCGCAAAATGCAAAGAAACCCTGTTCTATTTTCACATGTTTCATTTAAAGAAATTCAGGATAATTTTCTGTTCATCAGCATCCGCTTCTTCAATCCGGCTTCGCACCGGGTCGATCACAAACGGAAACGCCTTCATTGATTTCACACCGCTGGCCTCCAGCTGTACCACGACAAGCGCAGACTGCCGTGTGCTGGCAAGCCCCTGCTGATCGAACATGGCATTCCCCAAGCTGTATAGCACCAGTGTTTTGCCAATCCAGGCTGATTTCTGCAGGACATGCGGATGATGCCCCCATATCAACACAGCGCCGGCTCCTGCCAGTTTCCTGGTAATCTCCTCCTGCCCGGCAGTATGCCCGGACTGGTATTCCTTCCCCCAGTGCATCGAGACGATCACCAAAGCACCGGACTCCTTCAGCAGTCTTACAGCGCGGGACGCTCCTTCCAGGTCAAAATCCGGTGTAGTGCCGTCGAATGCCAGGAACCCAAGTTTCACCCCTTTGACCATTATGATAACTGGTTCCGATCCAGGACCGGTAACCCCCAGGCCGGCATTGTTCAATACCTGCTGGGTTTCTGTCAGCCCTGCTGTCCCGCAGTCCAGGCGGTGATTGTTAGCCAGGGTAAACAGGTCAAAGCCTGACTCTGCCAGCAGGCTGGCGTACTTTGGGTCAGCACACAGGTTGTAATCGGCAGGGGTCAGCCGGGCGGCCGTTGTCAGCGGGGATTCAAGGTTGGCCAGGGCCAGGTCTGCGGTTTGAAGCTCTGGCTTGATCAGTGAAAAACTATCGGGAGAAGGATGTACACCGCGCCCCAGCATCACGTCACCCATCAGGGCAAGGGTGATAACCGGGGACGCGGCTGCCTCAATTCTATCTGTCGCAGCAGCCTGACCGGTACAGGATACCTGCCAGGCTGTCATCACGAGAACCAGGCTGATCAGCAGCCGGTGAAACTTACGGTGCGGCAAAAATGCTGGTCCAATCTGGCATGGCCGGATTGCTGCCGTCTGCCAGCATGGCCTGCCACTGCTCATCGGTCATTCGTCCGCTGACCGGTACGGTAAATTCGTAATAGCTGAAAACTGCCCCGGTGGCGATCACGTTCGGCGAACCGGGCACCACCACGTAGATGGCTGCCGGCTGCCCGATGGCTTCTTCCAAGGCAGAAACGCTGCCATCCGGGCTCAGCCCGCTGGCCACATCTGCGATCAATGCAGCTTTCTGATCTTCCAGGATGGGTCTCCCGCCGTTTGGATCGGTATCTGCAGCAGCCAGGGTGAACATTTCCAGCGTGCCGCCCCAGTAATACATGTGCCACTGATCATCGACGGAGATCTCGCCGCCGTTCAACTCAGCTTCCGATATCCGCTGCAGGAAAGTCAGCTCTGAGACCAGGTTTTCCAGGTTGCTGCGCGTGGTATCGCTCAACAGGCTGCGTGATTCCAGCCCGGCTTTGGTCATGTTGGCAAGGGCGAGCAGGCGTGCATAAGCTTCAGGGTTGGGTTCCACGTAACTGTGCGGCGGCTGCTGATCACCGGCACCTCCGCCCATCTCGGCCATCACCTGCTTGGCGTACAGGATGGTATCGTGCTTGAGCTCAGTGTAAGAACCCAGGGCGGTGTTCAGGCTTTTGCGTGTCCAGGCCTGTGTCTGCATGAAGGCCGGGTAGCGGGCATCCATCGGCGTGATCAATGGCTGCAGGCTGTACAGCCAGGACCAGTAAAGGTTCTGTGTCCAGGAATCCACTCCCAGTGCACCAATCTCCTTGCGTACCTTATCCAGCTGCGTGTCGTAATTGGTGTACAGCGTTTCACCCATATCTTTCAGCAGGGTGTAGGCTTCGGCTGAATTTTGGGCAGCGAAGAAATCCAGCGCTTTTGGCAGCCCGCGCGGTTTCTCCATGCTGCCCACCTTGCGCCAGATCACCTGCCCGAAGACGTACGAGTCGAGTGTGAAGCGCTGACCCATAAAGCGGAAGCCCTTGGTGGCCTGCTCTGTGTCCTGCCAGATCCAGACCCACATCGAATTAACCTGCGGAGGCGGCAGGGTTTTGGCTGCCTGCATAAAGGCTGCAAACTGCGTCTCATCTGAAAATGCAGAAGGCTGAGTATTCGGACCAAAAACCGAGTCCATCAGTGCCCCGTATTCGAAGAAGGACAGATCATCGGCCTTGCCCACGATAAAGACAGTAGGTTCATAGATGTTCTGCCACAGTTTCATGGCGGATGTTCCGTCAGCGGCAGTCGTTGTACGCAGGGCCTGTGTCATCAGCAATGCGCGGCGTGTCTCAAAATTATCCTTTAATCTGAAGGTCAGCCGGCCGTACCACATCATCGTCTTGAAGTATTTTTTAAGCTCTTCGGATTTAGTGTAGTGTCCGCGCGGTATGTACTGCGAATAATCTTCGATCAGTTTTTCATCATCCGGCAGATCGGAAGAGCGTCGTGTAGGGAAAGAGTGTTCAGAGCCGTGT
>CAZBRI010000510.1:0-2606 GCA_964494055.1 uncultured Anaerolinea sp. | reverse complement strand
GCCAGAACCAGCCGTCTGCACCGCAGTACAGCCAGGCGCTTGGTTCCGGTTTTGTGTGGAACAAGGACGGTTATATCGTCACCAATAATCACGTGGTCAGCGGCGCGGATAAGATCGAAGTCCAGTTTGCCGACGGAACCATCCTGTCAGCCACGCTGGTCGGTGCTGATCCCGACAGCGACCTGGCGGTGGTGAAGGTGGATAACCCCGGTTTCACGCTCACCCCCATTACCATCAGCGATTCCAGTACAGTCAAGGTCGGGCAGGTGGCGGTGGCAATCGGTAACCCCTACGGCCTGGAAAATTCGATGACCGTCGGTATCGTCAGTGCCCTCGGACGCACCCTGCCGGCAACCCAGGGCAGCACGACCGGCAACGGCTCCACCTACTCCATCCCGGACATCATCCAGACCGATGCCCCCATCAACCCGGGCAACTCCGGCGGGCCGCGGGTGGATGACCAGGGTGCCCTGATCGGCGTCAACTCGGCCATCGAGTCCTCTTCAAATTCCAATTCGGGCATCGGGTTCGCCATCCCTTCCGCAATCGTCAGCAGCGTGGTACCGGAGCTGATCAAGAACGGCAAGTACGATCACCCTTACCTGGGGATCAGCGGCCTGTCGCTCACCCCCGATACAGCCAAAGCCATGAACCTCAACCCGACCCAGCGCGGCACCCTGGTGGAAGAAATTCAGCCGGGCGGACCTGCTGAAAAAGCCGGCCTGAAGGGTAGCGCAAAGCAGGTGACGATTGACGGGCAGAATGTGACAGTTGGCGGCGATGTGATCATTGCCATCGACGGCTCGCCGGTCAAGAGCATCGAAGACGTGATCGCTTACCTGGCAGCCCATACTACTGTCGGCAAGAAAGTCACCCTGACTATTCTGCGGGATGCCAAACAGCAGACCCTGGATGTGACACTGGAAGCCCGTCCCAAACAGACCGTCAGCACGACCCCGGCTGCCACAGCAGACCCGCAGCTGGCCCCCGCCTACCTCGGTATCGCCGGCCAGCCGCTGACAGCGGAGATCAACAAAGAAATGAGCCTGCCTGACGGTACCGCCGGTGTGCTGGTGGAGCAGGTACAGGTAGGCAGCCCCGCCGAAGCAGCCGGACTGCAAGGAAGCTATAAGCCGGTCATCCTCAACGGTCAGCGCCTGCTGGTCGGCGGCGACATCATCACCGGCATGGATAAGACCGTCATCAAGACCTTCGAGGACATCAAGAACTATATGCTGAATGCCAAACCCGGCCAGGTCGTCACACTCACCATCCTGCGCGACGGCAAAGAACAGACGCTTACAGCCACGCTGACAGCACACCCCTAACCCATTTCTTCCCCTCTTAAAAGGAAGCCCCAGCCGGATGGTTGGGGCTTCCTCAATTTATTCACATCGTTCAATTAAAAGATGAATGGGACAATGTGCGAACCTTCGCTGGTGTTCTTGTTATTTTCCTGCATTCCATGTCATCACGATACCCAGAATGCTTTCTTCAGGGCACCGCACATCATCCCGAATCCCTTACGGGAATGACATGGTTTTTGATTTATTTTTCCAAACTGGGCTGGTAATTTTGTGTAATAATATTTAATGTTCTAGATACCATTCTGGCCATCGTAAATTGGAGTGTATTTTAGCGATACACCGACCGCCAGAAACCAAAAAATTTAAATAGATTTTTGTTATTCTAAATTATGAATTAACTATTCTAAAAAAAACAATCTATAAAATGGGTTCTTTATTTCCGTCTAAACTCGAAATTAATTTTATCAGTTGATCTTTGAGAACAGGGATATCGTGTTCAACCACTTCCCAAATAATTTCAGAGTCTGTTACAAAATAACCATGAACCAGAACTTGTCTCATACCGATCATTTTTCCCCAGCTAATATTCGGATTAAGATCTCTAAATTCTATTGTTAACTTGGATGCAGCTTCACCAATAATTTGTAAATGATGGATAACCCACACTTCGATTAGTTCATCATTCGCAAAATTTGAATATGTACTTTCTTGATTGATATATTGTTCGATCTTTCCAATTGCATCCAGCATATCCAAAAGTCTTTCACGGTCATCTCTCATAAATCAACTGCCTCTGAGAGTACGCGATCCCGAATTCGCGGGCGAAGACCTTTTTCGGTGACAACATCCACTTCAATGCCTAAGAGCAGCTTTAGCTCAAATAGCATCCCTCCAAGGTCAAGCAGACTTCGACCCGGAGCAAGATCAATAAGAAGATCAATATCACTTTTTTCATCTGCTGTACCTTTGGCAACAGAACCAAAGACCCGAACCCGCCTTGCTCCATATTTTCGAGCAGTTTCTAGTATCGCTTCCCGGTGTGAAACAAGAATGTGCTTTGGATTTACCGTCGTCATAAAATAATTATACAGCCTGGTAAGGAAAATAAGTCATTGATCATAAACTAATTCCGAATTATTACCAGAAGTAAAGTCATCAGATTTTGAGTTTTATCCCTTTCAATCTGCTTCATACCTAAAAAATACCTGATCCCTCTTTGTACAAAAAGAAAAAAATATAGAATTAAGGGTAAAATCAAGTGTTTGTTTGACATAACATTTATTCGTAAATAGAATCCGG
>CAZBRI010000509.1:0-2620 GCA_964494055.1 uncultured Anaerolinea sp. | reverse complement strand
TAATCCGAGCACAGCTGGCAGGCTGAGGGTGATCTCCGGCATACGATTTGCCTGGATGGCCGCAGGTTTCTTTGCTTCCACTGCCAGGTTTAATTCCGTGCCGCAAACCAGGCACCGTGTCGCTGTCTCTGCCAGGCGGGTACCACAGGTTGGGCATATTTTTGTTTTTGATGGTGAAGTATTTTCAGGACTCATAACGCAGAAAATTATACCACGCTGAAAACTGAAGAATTATTCTGTTAATTCCTGCTGAATTAATCAGTAATTTTCTTTATAAATCACTGTAATTTTTTTGAAATGAAGCAAACAGCGATAAGCTAATTGTTCATTGATTTTACTCTGCTATAATTACAACGATGTCTCTTGAAGCTGATCTCTATCGAACAATGCTCCTAATTCGGCGTTTTGAAGAAAGAGCTCTGTCAGAATTTTCTGCCGGAAAACTCTTTGGGACGACGCATGCATACATAGGGCAGGAAGCCGATGCTGCGGCAATATTTTCTTGTACAGCCGAAAATGATATCGCCTGGAGCAATCATCGCTGTCATGGCCATTTCCTCGCATACGGCGGAGATCCATACCGACTGGCGGCCGAATTGATGGGAAAAGAGACCGGTCTTGTCGGTGGACGGGGCGGCAGTCAGCATATTCACTGGAAAAATTTTTATTCCAATGGTATTCAAGGCGGGTTTACACCGATCGCTGCTGGCATGGCACTGGCTGAAAAGATCAAGGGCAGCGGCAGTATTGCCCTGGCTTTTATCGGAGACGGCACCCTCGGTGAAGGTATTCTGTATGAAAGTCTCAATATCGCATCTCTCTGGAAACTTCCGGTTCTCTATGTCATAGAAAACAATCAATACGCTCAAACGACTCCGGTGGAAATTGGCGTCAGTGGTTCAATTTCGGCCCGCTTCGAAGCTTTTGGTATCCGGACTTTTGAAATAAAATCCAGTGATGTGATGGAAATTCGACCCGCTGCGCGCGCTGCAATTGACCATGTGCGTGATACCTGTACCCCTGCTGCATTGATCCTTCATACTTACCGGTTCTCTGCACACAGCAAGGGAGATGACCCGCGCGACAGGCAGGAAATTGCACGCATCCGGAGCGAATCTGACCCAATCTCAATTCAAGCGTCCCGGCTTTCATCCGCAGAACTTCAACAGATTGAACAGGATATTTCTGTTCTGATCGACCAATCTTTTACCCGCGCATTTGCCGATCCATTCCCAGTGCTGGATCAAACACAAACTACCTGAAAGTTTTACCGGATACCTCAGTCAATAATGTCCTCAGTCCTCGAAAGATTAAACGCAGCACTCACTCAAGTCATGGAAGCGGATGACCGTGTTTACCTGCTGGGTGAGGATATCCTCGATCCATATGGCGGGGCATTTAAAGTCACCCGCGGGCTTTCTACACGTTTTCCAAACCGGGTTTTGACCACACCCATCTCAGAAGCCGCGATCGTAGGTGTTTGCAGCGGTATGGCCATGCGTGGTCTGCACCCGGTGGCTGAGATCATGTTTGGCGATTTTGTAACGCTGATTGCGGATCAACTGATCAACCATGCTGCAAAATTCCGCTGGATGTACAATGAGCAGACTCGTGTACCGATCGTGGTTCGTGCACCAATGGGCGGCCGGAGGGGGTATGGCCCAACACACTCCCAATCGCTTGAAAAACTTTTCCTGGGAATTCCCGGTCTCAAGGTGTTATCTCCCAATACGCTTCAGGATCCTGCTCAGCTTTTGAAAGACGCAATTCTTCAAGATGACGGCCCGGTATTATTCATTGAACATAAACTTCTCTATACCTGCCAGATGTTACCTTCGGGTTCCCCCGAACTGATGGAGTTCGAGGTTTCGAGCAGCTCCTCTGCTGCACCGGTCAGCACCCTGCGGATTGCAGGCGCACCAAAAACGCAGGTGACGATCGCAGCCTATGGCTATAATTTTGAACTTGCCCGTGCAGCTGCCCTGAAACTTGCCTACGAATATGAAATATTCGCAGAAATTGTCCTTTTCAGCCAGCTCAGCCCGTTTGATCTTCAACCTCTTTATAAATCACTGGAAAGAACCAGGCGATTATTAACCGTAGAAGAAGGTACGCATCCAATGGGTTGGGGAGCTGAGATTACTTCCCAGGCTTCCCAAAAGATCCCTGGTCTAGTTTTCCGGAGGGTGGCTGCCCTGAACTATCCGGTGGCAAATTCAAAAACCCTTGAAGATGAGATTTTGCCTTCAATAGATTCGATATTGACTGCTGCGCTGGATATACTTAAATAAAAGAAGGCGGGGATTATCCCCGCCTTCTTTGTAGATCATGTGAAACTACATTGAAGTTGTTGAGAGTTTACCCGCTTTTGCAATTTTGTATGCCTGCCCGGATAAATGGCTGTTGATGGTGATTGCATAAGCCATCGTGAAAATGACGCCGATAAAACATGCGATTAATCCAAAGGAAGCAGCAATTCCGGATAGTAATGCTCCGAGCATAACAAGCAGGTATGGGGCAGGAGCTGCACGAACTAAGGCGATAACTTCATTGAATTTAAAGGCAGCGCTCAATTCTCCTGTATCAGCAAGTCTTGCGATGGCTGCTGGAAGTATAAAAC
>CAZBRI010000508.1:0-2629 GCA_964494055.1 uncultured Anaerolinea sp. | reverse complement strand
CTGGTCTTTGAGACCGAGCGCATGCTGGCCGAAATCGGCGGCATGAAGGCGGGCTGCCTGCAGCCGATGGCCGGCGCCCACGGCGAACTGGCCGGCGTGCTGCTTATTGCCGCCTACCACCGCGACAAGGGCAACACGCACAAGCGCACCATTCTGATCCCCGATTCGGCGCACGGCACCAATCCCGCCAGCGCGGCGATGGCCGGTTTTGAGGTGCGCGAGATCCCGTCCACCCCGGCCGGTGTCATGGACTTCGACAAGCTGGTCGAGGCGCTGGACGACACGGTGGCGGGCGTGATGATGACCTGCCCCAACACGCACGGCCTCTTCGAGCCGCAGGTGCACGAAGTGGCCGAACGCGCCCATGCGGTCGACGCGCTGCTTTACTACGACGGTGCCAATCTCAACGCAATTGTCGGCAAGTGCCGTCCCGGCGACCTGGGTTTTGACGTGATGCACTTCAACCTGCACAAAACCTTTGCCGTTCCGCACGGCGGCGGCGGACCCGGCTCCGGCCCGGTGGGTGTCAGCCAGCGCCTGGCAGATTTCCTGCCATCCCCGCTGATCGGCATCATCGAAGAAGCTGAAGACGAGATCCCGCCCCTCTACGGCTACATCAAACCATCCAAAACCATCGGCCGCATGAAGGCCTTCCACGGTCACTTCGGCGCCATCATCCGCTCCTACACCTACATTGCCATGCACGGTCCGGATGGCTTGAAAGATATTGCACAGTATGCCGTGCTGAATGCCAATTACCTGATGGCCCGCCTGAAGAAATACTACAAGGTGCCGTTTGACCGCATCTGTATGCATGAATTCGTGATGGAAGGCTGTTTTGAAGGCACCGATATCCGCGCCCTGGATATTTCCAAGCGCCTGATGGATTACAAGTTCCACCCGCCGACAAACTACTTCCCGCTCATCGTGCACGAAGCCCTGATGATCGAGCCGACCGAAACCGAGAACAAGCAGACACTCGACTCATTCACCGAAGCCCTGATCTCGATCGCCAACGAAGCCCGCACCAACCCCGAGCTGATCAAGACCGCCCCGCACGACACCCCCTTCGGCCGCATGGACGAAGTCAAAGCCGCCCGTGAGCTTGTCCTGTGCTGCTGGCTCCCCGAAGGCATCACCCTGGATTAGTAAATTAGCCTTTTCAACACCCATCCGGAACCGCCAACCTGGCTCCGGATGTTTTTTTAATTCAGATTTTCCCCTCCCCCATTTTCGGTCTTTGAAAATGGGGGAGGCCGGGAGGGGGTCCTTTTGAAGATCAAATAAACCACAAAGTCACAAAGCCGCAAAGGAAACCCAAAATATCTTCGTAAAATTCGGCTCTTTTTCGCGTAATTCGTGATTAATGATTTTTATTAGGACCGAATCAATTACTGGTTTGCCGTCAATCCCGGTTTGTGCGTTGTTTGATGAGATAGCATCGATTAAATCCATCGTTTTAATTGGCAGGTCACTTAATCAACAAGCTCAATGTAATTAGCAGCTATTCCTGGCATTTATGGCAAGCCGAAAGGAAAATTGATACAATATTTTCAAGTATTAACCTTGCTATTTATAAAATTGAAATTTCAGGTCTTTTTATGTGAAACTAATCAAAGCGGGTCGTTTTAGGATACCGAAAAACCTGCGCAAGAAATACAAACACCAACCTGGCGATAAAATACGCCTGATCGATAACTGCGGCCTCATTTCCCTGAATCCAGCTTTTAACAATCCAAACAGTTCTACTGCCGGTTTCCTGAAAGAGCAGGATTCCCTCACCCCATTTTTGATCGATGAACACAATCAAGCACTGCTGGATGAAAACTAACCGGACATCATCCCCATGAAAATGGAGATTATCCCTGCCGAAATTTTAAAAATTGAAAATTATTATGGATTTGGAGTATGATAATCTTAATCAATTACAAACGAGGCAAATAAAATGAAAATAGGTTTACAGGTACCCAACTTTACATTCCCCGGCGGGCCGGCGGTGCTGGCATCGAAGCTGGCGGATATTGCGCACACAGCGGACGAGGCAGGTTTCGCCAGCCTGTGGGTGATGGATCACTTCTTCCAGATCGGCAGCCCGGACAGGCCTTTCCTGGGTCCGGCAGAGGATAACATGCTGGAAGGTTACAGCACACTGTCCTTCATGGCGGCTCACACTAAGAAGGTCAAACTGGGCACGATGGTCACCGGTGTGATCTACCGTTACCCCGGCATACTGGTCAAAACCGTCACAACCCTGGATGTACTTTCAGCAGGGCGTGCCATCCTCGGGATCGGTGCAGCCTGGTTTGATCGCGAAGCCAGGGGGCTGGGCATCCCCTTCCCGCCGGTCAAGGAGCGGTTTGAGCGGCTGGAAGAAACCCTTCAGATCGCGCAGCAGATGTGGTCAGCGGATAACGGGCCGTATAACGGCAGGCATTATCAGCTGGCCGAGACCCTTTGCAGCCCGCAGCCGCTTTCCAAACCGCACCCGCCCATCCTGATCGGCGGCGGGGGAGAACAGAAAACACTCAAACTTGTGGCCCAATATGCAGATGCCTGCAACCTGTTCGCCGGTATGGGACCCGCAGATCGGAAGAGCACACGTCTGAACTCCAGTCACCTGAAGCTATCT
>CAZBRI010000507.1:0-2637 GCA_964494055.1 uncultured Anaerolinea sp. | reverse complement strand
CGCCAGATCATGAAAACAATCAGTTCACGGTAATGCCAGAGATCGCCCAGGTTTAGCGCAGCAAAACCGCTGGCCGGCCGGATATAGATCGTTGTCGGTTCATATTTTGTTGTTTCAGTCATTCGATAACATTTCCAGTAATAATGGATACCATCAGGAATTAATTATTTGATCAATAAATGTTAAGCAATTGAATTCGAAATTAACGGAACCGGTTGCGATTGGTTCGGAACCACTCAATAGTGTTCTTCAAACCAGTCTCAAAGTCCATTTTTGCCTGCCAGCCAAACTTTTCTTTGGCACGGGAAACATCCAATCCCCGGCGGGGTTGACCATTTGGTTTGGAAGTATCCCAGGTCAATTTACCCTGGAATCCAGTCAGCCGGATAATGGTTTCAGTCAAATCTTTGATCGAGATCTCAAATCCGGATCCTAAATTGACAGGCTCGGACCCGTTATATTTTTCAGTAGCAGTGACAATGCCTTCAGCAGCATCTTCCGCGTATAAGAATTCGCGGGTCGGGCTGCCGTCACCCCAGGCTATGATTTCTTCATCGCCGTGATCCTGGGCTTCGATGGCTTTTCGGATCAGGGCGGGAATGACGTGTGAAGAGGCGGGGTTGAAGTTATCGCCAGGACCATAAAGGTTAACCGGCAGAAGAAAGATCGAATTGAAACCATACTGTTCGCGGTAGGCCTGTGATTGGACAAGCATCATTTTCTTGGCCAGGCCATACGGAGCGTTGGTCTCTTCAGGATAGCCGATCCACAGATCATCTTCTTTAAATGGGACGGGTGTGAATTTTGGATAAGCGCAGACTGTACCGATGGCGGTAAATTTACCCACCCTGTTTTTCCAGGCTTGATGCATTAATTCCACACCCATGGTCAGGTTGTCGTAAAAAAATTCTGCCGGGTGTTCGCGATTGGCGCCGATCCCGCCGACATTGGCTGCAAGGTGAATGACGATCATATTGGCTGGGTCAATGCCCTGCAGAGTTTGCTGATAGAGACGGCTAATGTCGTCCCGATCGACCAGGTTGAAATCTTCGATCTTCGGGATAAAAATGTCCGATGCGCCGTGTGCTTTTAATTTTTGGATCACAAAAGAACCCAGGAAGCCGGCTCCCCCGGTAACAACAACGCGCTTATTATTCCAGAAATTTTCGGTCATGAAGGCTCCTGTAAGAATTGTTTGTCGAGGAATTAGAAATCAGTTTTGAAGATTATCTCACAATGAAGTGAGCATTCCGGTAACGTTCATGCTGTGGTTCCCGGATAAGACCCAGGCGCAGGGCGTTCACTACCTCGCGGACACCATCATCAGCTGTCAGCTGCGCGTTGAACCCCAACTCCTGGTGGATCTTTTCGAACGAGACAGAGATATCGCGTTCATCCCCGCCAAAGGTAAGGTCTTTGTATTCAATGGAGGTTTCCGGTAGCCGTTTAATGATCAATGGAACGATCTGATCTTTGGTTAAGTTTCCGCTGCCTGTTCCCAGGTTGTAAATTTGTCCATGAAATTTCGCATCCGGAGCATCCATACCCTGGATCAAACCGCGAACAACATCCTGAACATGGATGAATGACCTGGAATAGCCGCGCTGGTAGATCAGTAATTCACGTTTAATAAATGCATCCAGTACGAATTGATTAATAACAAGGTCGAAACGGGTACGAGGAGATAGACCGTAAAGGGTGGCTAATCGAAAAATGAGAGCGCCCTGCGGCCGTATGAGCTCTTCGGCTGCGAATTTGGTCTCAGAATAAAGGGAATGCGGGTTGACGGGGGATTCTTCGTTCAAAGGCTGTCCATCACCGGACGGACCGTACACGCTGTAGGTGGAAGGGTATATAAACCTGTTTATCTTCAGGTTGGCAGCCTGTTCAAACATATTCTTTGAGGCATCAACATTGTAAAACCAGGCAGCCTGTTTTCCGACTGCCTGGCAGGCAGGAAAACCAACGATGCCTGCGAGATGGAACAATACTTCAGGATGCGGCCAGTTACGCGGCAGTGAATCCTTCAGGCTGCGAGCTTCTGTTACATCTGCCCGGGCGAAGAAAAAATTCGGATGTGATAAAAACGTCATCAGGGATTCACCGCCGAACAGGAGATTGTCCAGTACTGTAACCCTGTATCCGAGCTGTAATAAATTGGCGGTTAGCAGAGAACCGATATAGCCGGCACCGCCGGTAACAACGATATGTTTGGGGTCAGTTGTCATTTTCCCTCCGGGTATATGAGGGTTACTCCGAGTCCGCGCACCTCAATGGTTGGGACTCCGGGTTGATCATTGATAAAAATGTTTTGTTCAAGACATGTCAAGCGGCAGATATCAGCAACGTCCCCTTCACCGATCAAACGGATGTGATCAAAACCATCAGATTTAACCTGGTCAGTGTATTCTTTAACTTTAAGACGGACACGCCTGTAAAGATTGAATTGTTGTTCAATATAATCTACTGTCAGCCTTGCGCGTAAAGCAAGACCTTCCGGTGTGATCAGGTAGATCAATTTTCGGCGTTCGGCACGGGATACTTTAACATATCCTTTTGAGATCAGGCGTTTTAAATGCCAGTTGACTGTCAGATCGGAAGAGCACACGTCTGAACTCCAGTCACCTGAAGCTATCT
>CAZBRI010000506.1:0-2656 GCA_964494055.1 uncultured Anaerolinea sp. | reverse complement strand
CTTTGTTGGTTGACAGATTAGATTTATTGATAAACATTTTATTCAAAGGATAAAAAAATGAAAACAAAACTGATGTACCTCATTATTATTGCAGCGATTTTGTTGGCTGCGTGTTCTCGGGGCAGTTTAAGCCCCAACCAGGGGAATTCTGCCAGTGCGAAACAAGGCGTGGAGAGTTCAGTTAGTACTGCCGCTGGGCAGACTGATGCTTCAACGGCAGCAGGCTCACAAACCCAGGCACAGACTGGTAAGGGCGGGACCCCGCCGGCAGAAGCAATCGCTGCCTGTGTTGGAAAGGCTGAAACCAATGCCTGCGAGTTCACATCCAACAAGGGAACCGAAACCGGTCTTTGTGAAACAGTCGAAAGCCAACTGGCCTGCTCACCTAAGCACGGGCCAGATACACAGGGCGGCGGCCAGCAGGGTAACGACCAGCAGGGCAGCGGACAAGGCGGGAATCAGCTGTCCGGCGGCGGCCAGCAAGGAGGTCAGGGCGGCGGTCAGGGCGGCGGTCAGCAGCTTGATGCCAACGGTGCTGCATACAACATTGACCAGGCTATTTCAGAAAAGGCCCAGGGCATGACTATCTCCTATGACGCGCTGGCATTCATGACCGGCGACCTTGGAGCAGACTCATTCTTCCCGCCAGGAAAAGTAGCTGATTTCTGGGGTTTCCAGTATCTTCGTGATAATGACCCGTCCCAGATGGGGCATGCAGGTGATTTCCTGACCAGCGCAGCCATGAATATGCTCAACACGCTTACAACCGAGCAGCGCGCCGAACTGGTAGCCCTGGCTAAAAGCCAAACTACTTCCATCAATGAATACGGTTATGACCGGTTTGTTCTGATCAAGGCTTTCCGCAGGCAGCTTGAAGGCGATCTGCCAGCAGGGACCAGCGGGCTTAGCATCGACGCGGTCAAAAGTTATTCATCCAAACTCTACCAATTGGATGGCGAGATCAGTTTTGCGAGAGCTGAATTGATGGGAAAGTTGATCAATGCTTTCAGTGCTGATCAAAAAGCCTACCTGGATGCGATGGTCGGCAAGGGTATGAAGGAATGGCCGTTGGTCGAGGAACCCGAAGACGTACGAGGGCTTGACCGGGATGTGAAAGTTGCGGTAATGACCTATGCAGCAGACATGTATTCCTGGTATGCCGGCTCCATCGAAGCGGATGTATACTTCTGCCCGGAACGGCACGGTACCTATTACGGATCCTTCTACCTGAAAGATATCAAGGCCATGAGCGATCCAACCTACTCCATTCCCACCAACCTGACCGGTGACCTGGGTGAGGCCATGCTGCAAAAGCTTGCACCAGAACAGTCACAGCTGATTACAAGCCTGGTCAGCACCAACAGCACACCTCTGCAGGGAATTGTGGATACCCGGCGTGCGATCTCAGTTGAGCTGAGGAAATTCAGGGACGGCGGTACTGCAGATAAGGCAGTCGTGATGGGATTGATGGAGCAATATGGTGCTTATGACGGCGAAATCATCTACAATATGGCGGTCAACTTTGCAAAAATTGGACAGAGCCTGACAGCAGACGAGAAAGCTCAGCTGGTCTCCATGAGGACCGAGCTGCTGGGTGACTTATCACACCCCTCCAATGCTTACCTGTACTCACAGCCGGTCACCATGCCAGAAATACCCAATACTGACTTTTTATTCAAGTAAAAATTAACCGGAAGGGGCACGGAGAAACAGAATAGATTTCTCTCCGTGCCCCTCATATGAACTCTACTTATTAGCACGAATAAAATCAATTTAACCACTGAGAACATTGAGTTTGCTAATTTTTTTTCAAAAGGTAATTTATGAAACGTTTATTGCTCACATTGACACTGATGGCATTATTTGTCACTTCCTGTTCCTTTAAGGCACATGCCGCAGCTTCTAATCCTGTCACTAATAGTAATGGAACGGCTGCCGGAGCAGCCGCTGCGACGGTTGAGATCAACCCACAGCCCGCGGCAGGCAGTGCAGATGTTACCCCCGCCCCGGCACCAGCAGCTGTCAGCCCAACGGAGAAAACGAAGGGTAAAAAGTCGGATCCTAATGCTTCTACCGGCGGGAAAGGCGGGGGAAAAGGACCTCAGGTTGTCCCAACTTCAGCTGATCCTAACTTTGTCGCGATTGCGATTGCCGGCCGGCCGACCAATAATTCGATCACGATCAATGTCATTCCCGCATCCAGCACAACGATTTCAGTCGGTTACGGCACGGCTTCCGGGCAGTACACGGGACAAACCCCTCAGCTGTCTCTGCCTGCCGGACAGCCAAAAGAAATTGAGATCACAAATCTTAATGCGGATACAACTTATTATTATTCAGTCAGCACAAACGGGGTGAATGGTATTGAGCAAAGCTTTCACACCCAGCGTGCGGCGGGCAGCGCATTTACATTTGATATTCAGGGAGATTCACACCCGGAGCGGGTTGGGAAACAATTTGACCCCGTCCTTTATGCAAAAACCCTGGCTGGTGCGGCCAGTGACAAACCCGACTTTTACATGGCGATAGGGGATGATTTCAGCGTGGATCAGATGAAGACGGTGAATGCTGAGACAGTTTCTGCACTGTATTCATTGTGAATCCTCATCTCTCCCTGAAGTATTGCTATGTAGGTACAAGCAAATTTTGGCACTGC